>JAPFCT010000009.1 GCA_026169575.1 Faecalimonas sp. | reverse complement strand
TTCTATGACAATCAGAAGGTCGGAGGACTTTTGTCCCGTATTACGAGCGATCTGTTTGACATCACAGAACTTTTACATCATGGACCGGAAGATATCGTGATCTCTGTCATCAAGCTTGTCGGGTCTTTTGCGATCTTATTTAGCATCAATGCAAAACTGACACTTGTGGCATTTGCATTTATTCCGGTCATGATCGTGTATGCAGGATGTTATAACCGGAAGATGAAGCGGGCATTTAAGAGAAATCGTGAGAAGATCGCGGATATCAACAGCCAGATCGAGGATAGCCTTTCAGGGATCCGCGTTGTAAAATCATTTGCAAATGAAAAAATCGAGATGAAAAAATTTCAGGATGGCAATGACCGTTTTGTCGCTGCGAAGAAGATTAGCTACCGCTACATGGGTGCGTACAATTCCGGGCTTGGGGCGTTGACAACGCTTGTCACAGTTGTTGTGCTGATTGCCGGCGTGCGCTTTATGGCGGCAGGAACCGTGGCAGTGACCGATCTGATCACCTTTCTTCTGTATATCAACAACTTTACAGAGCCGGTGAAGAAATTAGTCAACTTTACAGAACAGTTCCAGAATGGATATTCCGGTTTTGAGAGATTCCTTGAAATCCTGGCAATCGCACCGGATATCAAGGACAAAGAGGATGCTGTCAGTGTGGATCACCTCGAAGGAAAAATTGAGTTTGAAAATGTATCGTTCCATTATGAGGACAGTACGGAGAATGTGCTGGATCACATCAATCTGGATGTGGAGGCAGGAGATTATATGGCGTTAGTCGGACCGTCCGGTGTCGGAAAGACTACAATCTGCAGCCTGATCCCGCGGTTTTATGAGGTATCAGAAGGGGCGATCAGAATTGACGGTATTGATATCCGGGATATGAAGTTAGATGATCTGAGAAATAATATCGGGATCGTGCAGCAGGATGTCTATCTGTTTGCAGGAACGATCATGGAAAATATCCGTTATGGAAAACCGGATGCGACAGATGAGGAAGTGGTCATGGCAGCGAGAAATGCAAATGCCCATGAATTTATCATGAGCTTTCCGGAAGGGTATGATACCGATATCGGTCAGCGCGGTGTGAAACTATCAGGAGGACAAAAGCAGCGTCTGTCGATTGCCCGGGTATTCTTAAAGAACCCACCGATCCTGATCTTTGACGAGGCGACATCGGCGCTGGATAATGAGAGCGAGAAAGTGGTGCAGCAGTCACTGGAACGTCTGGCAAAGAACCGTACGACATTTGTGATCGCACACAGACTTTCTACGATCCGAAATGCGAAGAGGATCCTTGTGCTGACGGAGAAAGGAATCGAGGAAGAAGGAACCCACGAGCAGCTGCTTGCGAAAGACGGTGTGTATGCTGACCTTTATCAGATGCAGTTCCGGAGAGGGATCGAGTGCTGATCATACAGAAATTGCATGGAAACGTGCTTCCAAAGAAGCAGGCAGGAAGCAGAAAAACAGAAACAGATGAAAGCAGATTTTGAGAAGAGGTGGAATAAAATGATAACGATAGATTTTCAAAGACCGTCTTTGGAAGACAAAGAACTTTTGACGTCCTATTTTCGGAATTATCCGTCAAGAAGTTGTGAGCGCACATTTGTCAATGTATATTTGTGGGCGAAGTTTTACCAGGTAGGCTATGCGATGGTAGAAAACACGGTAGTTTTCCGGTCAAATGAAAATGGACTGTCTTTCGCCTATCCGGTCGGGGCGCCGGACGATGTGAGACGGGCGATCGAAGTGCTGATGGAATACAGCAAAGAGCAGGGATATCCGTTTACGATGTACTGTGTCACAGAAGAAAATTTTGAACAGCTGGAGGAGTGGTATCCGGGACAGTTTGAGATTGAGTACGACAGAGACAGTGCAGATTATGTCTATGAGTCCGAGAAGCTGGAGACCCTTTCCGGCAAGAAGCTGCATGGCAAGCGGAATCATATCAATAAGTTTAAGCTGGTCAATGAAGACTGGTCTTATGAAAGAATCACAGAAGAAAATATTGAAGAGTGCTTCCAGATGGCGCTTCAGTGGAGATGTGAAAACGGATGTGAGGCAGATGAAGAGAAAAATGCGGAAATGTGTGTGACACTTAATTCTCTGCGCCTTTACAAAGAACTGGAACTGACCGGAGGTCTTCTGCGGGTAGATGGAAAGGTAGTTGCATTTACACTGGGAGAAGAAGTCAGTGCAGATACGTTTGTCGTGCATATTGAGAAAGCATTTGCGGAGATCCAGGGCGCCTACCCGATGATCAACCAGCAGTTTGTAGAGCATGAATGCAGGAATTACAAATATATTAACCGTGAGGAGGATACCGGGGCAGAAGGACTTCGAAAGGCAAAGCTTTCCTACCGCCCGGCATTCCTTGTGGAAAAAGGAACTGTGACAAAGAAGGAGAGGATCGTATGATCGCAGAAAAGATGAAAGGGATGGTGGCAAACAGTTCCGCCATCCGCGCAATGTTTGAGGAGGGAAACCGCCTTGCAAAGCAGTACGGAAGAGAGAATGTGTTTGATTTCAGCCTCGGCAATCCAAATGTGGAGGCGCCGCAGGCGGTGAAAGAGGCGATCATTTCCCTTGTCACAGAGGAGAAGCCTCTGGAACTTCATGGCTACACAAACAGCAATGCAGGATATGAAGAAGTGCGGAAAACGGTGGCAGAGTCTTTAAATGAGAGATTTCAGACGAGATTTTCTGCCAAAAATATCATTATGACAGTGGGGGCGGCAGGGGGACTGAATGTAATCCTGAAAACGCTTGTCAATCCGCAGGAGGAAGTGATTGTTTTCGCACCATATTTTGGAGAGTACCGGAGTTACACGGCAAATGTGGATGGCATTCTCGTGGAAATCTCGCCGGATACAGAAACTTTTCAGCCAAAGCTTGATGAATTTGCGGCAAAGATCACGCCCCGGACAAAGGCAGTCATTGTCAATACGCCGAACAATCCGACTGGAGTGATCTACTCTGAACAGACGATCCGGGAAATGGCACAAATCATGGAGGAGAAGCAGAAGGAGTATGGGACAGATATCTATCTGATCTCCGATGAACCTTACAGAGAGCTTGTCTTTGACGGAGCTGAAGTACCTTATCTGACAAAGTACTATAAAAATACGATCGTGGCATATTCTTACAGTAAGTCGCTGTCTCTTCCGGGAGAGCGGATCGGCTATCTTGTCATTCCCGATGAGGTGGCAGACAGCGAGGAGGTGATCGCGGCGGCAGGTGTGGCAAACCGGATCCTGGGATTTGTCAATGCACCGACCCTGCTTCAGAAAGTTGTGGCAAAATGCATGGATGAGAAGACAGATCTTACTTATTATAATAAGAACCGGGAGATGCTCTATAATGGACTGACAGAGTGTGGTTTTACATGCATCCGGCCGCAGGGAGCCTTTTATCTGTTTATGAAATCTCCGATCGAAGATGAGAAAGCATTCTGCGAGGCAGCAAAAAAATACAATATCCTCCTTGTTCCGGGAAGTTCTTTTGGATGTCCGGGATATGTGCGGATCGCCTATTGTGTGGCATATGAGACGATCGTTGGAGCGCTTCCGAAATTTCAGGAGCTTGCAAGACAGTATTTTTCAGAGCAGGGACAGTAAGAGACAGGCAGACGCGAACAAGAAATGAAATTTTCGTAAATCAGAGCGGAAATGTTGAAAAAAAGAAGGATTTATGCTAAATTTTTTAGCAGAGCGCATTGGAAAGGAGAAGGATGGATGCTGAAACAGATATTGCAGGGGATGGTTGTCGGAATTGCCAATATTATTCCGGGAGTCAGCGGCGGTACGATGATGGTTGCCATGGGTCTTTATGACAAGCTGATCCACTCGATCACCCATTTAAAGAGCGAATTTAAACAGAGTATGAAACTTTTGATCCCGATTTTTGCAGGGGCAGGGATCGCAATCGTAGTATTATCGAAACTATTTGAATTTTTACTGGATACTTATCCGATCCCGACGAATTTCGCATTTTGCGGATTGATCGTCGGAAGTCTTCCGTATATTGTAAAGAAGGTGAAAGGACATTCTGTCACGATCGGGAAAATCATTCCGTTTCTTGTCTTTTTTGCAGTCGTGATCGTGATGGCGATGCTCGGAGAGACCGGAGGAAAAGCGGCAGATGTTACGTTTGGTTTGGTCAATGTGATCAAATTATTCTTTGTCGGTGTTGTCGCAGCGGCTACGATGGTCGTGCCGGGGGTCAGTGGTTCGATGATGCTGATGCTGCTTGGATATTATGATGTGATCTTAAAGACGATTAACTTATTTGTAGATTCACTTGTAAAATTTGATATGGCAGGGCTGATGAAGGGTGTCGGCGTACTTGCACCGTTTGGAATTGGTGTTCTGATCGGAATCGGAGTGATCGCGAAGCTGATCGAATTTATTTTCTCGAAGGCGGAGATCCACGCGTACTATGGAATCATTGGTCTGATCGTTGCATCGCCGATCGCGATCCTGATGAAGACGAACTGGTCAGGACTGTCAGTAGTGACGATCGGAATCGGAGTAGTGACATTTGGACTTGGATGGCTGGTAGCCAACAAACTTGGCGGAGAATAAGCAATAGGAAAAAATCCTTTTTGGGGAACTGTTGGAAAATGAAAAGATCATTTTGCAGCAGTTCTTTTTTTGATCGTTATCAGACGGCAGACAGATTTCCGTCAAAAAAGATCAGGAAAATAATGTTAGGAACCTTGCAATTTAAAATTTATAGTGTTATAATAAGAAAGTAAGGTATCTAACAATCTATGTTGAGGTACCTTGTTTTTACGAAAAATTTGAAAATAGGAGGAATGTGAAGTGATAAAAGAACTTTCAAAATGTATCAGAGAGTATAAGGCAGCTTCGATCAAAGCACCGATTTATGTGTCGCTGGAAGTAGTTATGGAATGTATCATTCCGTTTGTCATCGCGCAGCTTGTCAATGAGATCAAAGCGGGATGCAGTTTTTCTGTGATCGCAGCATATGGATTGATCCTGCTTGTGATGGCGGCAGTTTCGCTGTTGTTCGGTGCGATGGCAGGGACAGCGGCAGCGACCGGTTCCTGCGGATTTGCCAAAAATTTAAGAAAGGATATGTTCTACAAAATCCAGACGTATTCCTTTAAGAACATCGACCGGTTTTCTACCTCGTCTCTTGTGACAAGACTTACGACGGATGTGATGAATGTACAGATGGCATATATGATGATCATCCGGATTGCGATCCGCTGTCCGCTGATGCTGGTCTTTTCTTTTGCGATGGCATTTATCATGGGAGGAAAGATGGCATGGATCTTCGTCATTCTTGTTCCGGTACTCGGCGCGGGGCTGGCGCTGATCATCCGGCTGACAATGCCGTTGTTTCGGAAAGTCTTTAAGAAATACGACCGCCTGAATAATTCCATTCAGGAGAATGTAAAGGGAATCCGGGTTGTGAAATCCTATGTCCGTGAAGAGTATGAGAAGGAGAAATTCGGAGCAGCAGCAGATGACATCTGTCAGGACTTTACAAGAGCAGAGAAAATCCTGGCATTTAACAATCCGCTGATGCAGTTCTGCATGTATGCGGTCATGATCTTTGTGCTTTCTTTCGGCTCTTATACGATCATCACATCAAGAGGACTCGATCTGGACGTAGGACAGTTTTCTGCCCTGCTGACATACAGCTTCCAGATTCTGAGCAGTCTGATGATGATCTCTATGGTCTTTGTGATGATCACAATGGCAAGTGAGTCGGCGAAACGTATCGTGGAAGTGCTCTCAGAAGAAAGCACGATCAAGAATCCGGAGCATCCGGTTTATGAAGTCAGAGATGGTTCCATTGATTTTGACAAGGTAAATTTCAAATATTCGAAAAATGCAGAGAAGATGGCTCTTGCAAATATCGATCTGCATATCAGATCCGGTGAGACGATCGGTATCATCGGAGGAACCGGATCTTCGAAATCTTCTTTGATCCAGCTGATCTCCCGTCTGTATGATGTGACGGAGGGATGTGTCAAAGTTGGAGGCCGCGATGTCAGGGAGTATGATCTGGAGACGTTGAGAAACCAGGTGTCGGTTGTATTGCAGAAAAACATTCTGTTCTCCGGTACGATTAAGGAAAATCTTCGCTGGGGAAATAAAGAAGCGACGGACGAGGAACTGATCGAGGCATGTAAACTGGCTCAGGCAGATGAATTTATCAGACAGTTTCCGGCGGGCTATGATACCCATATTGAGCAGGGAGGAACGAATGTATCCGGTGGACAGAAGCAGCGTCTCTGTATTGCGAGAGCGCTCTTAAAGAAACCGAAAATCCTGATTCTTGATGATTCGACAAGTGCAGTAGACACGAAGACAGATGCGCTGATCCGCCAGTCATTCCGCGATTTCATTCCGGAGACGACAAAGATCATCATTGCACAGAGAACTTCCTCCGTGCAGGATGCAGACCGGATCATTGTCATGGAGGGTGGTACGATCAATGCAGTCGGAACGCATGAGGAACTTCTGAAAGAGAATGAAATTTACAGAGAAGTATATACATCTCAGAATAAGGCAGGTGATGACGATGAAAAATAAGGGACCAAACAGAGCAAAAAAGGGAACACTGGGACGTCTGATCAAGACATTATTTGAGTTTTATCCGGTGAAGATGCCGATCGTGCTGTTTTGTATTATTTTCAGTGCAGCCGTTTCTTCCATCCCGGCTATTTTCATGCAGAACGTCATCGCGATCGTCGAGACAAGCTGGAAGAGCGGGGACTGGGAAGCAGTTTCCGGAAAGATTTTTTACTATGTAGGGCTGCTTCTTGTATTTTACATCCTCTCCATTTTGTCTGCAATCACCTACACGCAGATGATGGCGGGGATCACGCAGGGATTTTTGAAAAAGCTCCGTGTGAAAATGTTTAATGGAATGCAGAACCTTCCGGTCAGATATTTCGATACGCATAATCATGGAGATATCATGAGCTATTACACAAATGATATTGATACGCTTCGCCAGATGGTATCGCAGAGTATTCCGCAGCTTTTGATTTCTTCGATCACAGTGCTGACCGTGTTCTCAATTATGCTGTACTTCAGTGTGTGGATGACGATTGTTGTTGTATGCGGTGTGATCCTGATGTTCTTTGTGACAAAGAAGGTCGGAGGAAATTCTGCAAAATACTTTGTACGGCAGCAGGTCGCACTTGGAAAAGTGGAAGGGTTTGTAGAAGAAATCATGAATGGACAGAAGGTGGTGCAGGTCTTCTGCCATGAGAGAGAAAGTGAGGCAGATTTTGACCGTCTCAATGAAGAATTGTTTCATGATGCGGAAAGTGCAAATAAGTTCGCAAACATTCTGATGCCGGTATTAGGAAATATCGGAAATATTCTGTATGTTGCGGTTGCGCTGACCGGGGGAATCCTGCTTCTTGCGAAAGCGCCGAACCTGAGTATCTCCGGCATGGCGATCGGAATCAGCATTGTTGTTCCATTTCTGAATATGACAAAGCAGTTCGCCGGAAATATCAGCCAGGTGTCAAACCAGGTCAATTCCGTCGTGATGGGACTTGCAGGTGCAGACCGTATTTTTACATTGATCGATGAGGAGCCGGAAGTTGACGAAGGCTATGTGACGCTGGTCAATGCAAGAGAAGAAAACGGAGAGATCAAAGAATGTGAAGAACATACCGGAACATGGGCATGGAAACATCCGCATCAGGATGGAACGGTGACTTACACAAAACTTACCGGAGATGTCCGGATGTTTGATGTGGACTTTGGATATGTGCCGGAGAAGACGGTGCTTCATAATATTACGCTGTATGCGGAGCCGGGACAGAAGGTTGCCTTTGTAGGTTCTACCGGGGCCGGAAAGACAACAATCACAAATCTGATCAACCGTTTCTATGACATCGCAGACGGAAAGATCCGCTATGATGGAATCAATATCAATAAGATTAAAAAGGCAGATCTGCGCCGTTCTCTCGGTGTGATCCTGCAGGAGACAAATCTCTTTACCGGAACGGTTATGGACAACATCCGCTATGGAAAGCTGGATGCGACCGAGGAAGAATGTATCGCGGCTGCAAAGCTTGCCGGAGCACATGATTTTATTACTCGTCTTCCGGAAGGATATCATACGCCGCTCACAGAAAACGGGGCAAGCCTTTCGCAGGGACAGCGCCAGCTGATCGCGATCGCGCGTGCGGCAGTCGCAGATCCTCCGGTTATGATCATGGATGAGGCGACGTCTTCGATCGATACCCGTACAGAGGCAATCGTGCAGCGCGGAATGGATGCGCTGATGGAAGGAAGAACCGTATTTGTCATCGCACACCGCCTTTCTACGGTACGGAACTCGGATGTGATCATGGTGTTGGAACATGGACATATCATCGAGAGAGGAGATCATGAGACACTGATCGCACAGAAAGGAAAATATTATCAATTATACACGGGAGCGTTTGAGCTTGAGTAGTAGATAAAAAGAACAAGGCTCTCATTTGGAAAAAATTCTGTGGGCAAGAGACTTGTCAGCAGAGAAATATTTCGGTAAGAAAAAGTCCGGAAACCTGAAAACGTGATCAGGTATTCCGGACTTTTTTTTGGTTCAAAGAGTGAAAATTCAACGGGTTAAAAGTTTTTTATAGCTGTTCTCGATGCAGAAGGCTCCAAGCGGCGCTGTCAGAAGGATCGCCACAACTGCAACGGTGAGTACGAGATTTCCGCAGGAAAGTCCAAGAGAGAGCGGGATTCCGCCAATAGCCGCCTGGACAGTTGCCTTTGGGGTGTAGGCGACCATACAGAAAAGCCGCTCCTTTTTTGTAAGATTTGTGCCAAAAAGACAGAGAAAGACACCCGCCATCCGAAAGAGAAGGACAAGCAGAAGCAGAAGAACCGCGGTTCCTCCGGCCGATTTCAGATAGCGAAGATCTACCGTTGCACCGACAAGGACAAAGAGCAGGATCTCTGCTCCGACCCACAGCTTATTGCATTTCGCGGAGAGTCTGAGTGCAAGTACTTCATTCTTCTGCTGCAGGGCGACCCCGATCGCCATCACTGCGATCAGGGAAGCAAAAGGAATCACATCTGTACAGATATCTTCCAGTGTGACGAGCAAAAAGGAAATACAGAGGAAAAGAATCACCTTTGCAGTATCCCGGATATGGATCCGGGAAAAGAAAGCCGAGAAAAGCAGACCAATCCCAAGTCCCGCGATCATTCCGAAGAAAATGGATACAGGAATATTGACAAAACTTCTGATGGACACGGAGTTTCCGGCAGCAAGTCCGGTAAAGGCGGTAAATACAACGATCACGAATACATCATCGACGGAAGCTCCGGCAAGGATCAGCTGTGGGATCCCTTTTTTTGTGCCATGACCTTCTTCCATAAGCCGCACCATGGTCGGAACGATGACAGCAGGGGAGACCGCGGCAATGACAGCACCGAGAATCGCTGCATCAAGAAGTGTGATGCCAAGCAGCTTTGGTGCGAGAAGTATCATTCCTGCCATCTCAAAGCAGGCGGGAACAAAACACATCAGGATCGCGGGGCGTCCCACTTTTTTCAAATCTTCCAGGTTCAGTGATAATCCTGCACGGATCAAAATAATGATCAGGGCGATCTTGCGAAGATCAGCGGATATGGACAAGATCGAGGAATCGATCAGGTTGAGTGCATAAGGGCCGAGAAGGATTCCGGCAAGCAGCATTCCGGTCAACGCCGGAAGATGCAGTTTTTTACAGAGAGCGCCGAGTGACATGCCAAGTAATAACAAAATAGCAATACTAAATAACATTTATGTTTCTCCTTTCCGATAGACAATGATAGAATTACGCAACAAAAAAGCTGATGAGTCCTGCAAACAGCAGAAGTCATCAGCAATCAGGGGAGGCACACTCCGCCTGGCGGTTTTAGTAGTTACTAAGGGAGAACTTCATTCCCTTGTTAAAGAATAGGAGAAAAAGCTGTATTTGTCAAGAATATTTTAAACGGATAAGATTGACAAATGATTATCGCTCCGTTTCTCCACAGAGTTCTTTTTTGACAGCGAGAAGTAACAGGAAAAGTGCTACTGCAAGGAAAATGTGGGAGAGCCCTGCAAATCCTGAGAGCATTCCGTTTAACATGCGTGTCATTGGGTACTCTGTTACTTGCACAATCCCGCGCACGAGAAGCGTGACTGCCATCAGAGGGAATGCGATGTTATAAATGATAAAAAATCTTTGAAACAGTTTCTGTTCGCCAAGTGCAGTAAATTTGCAGATAACTGCAAGCAGAAGAAAGAGCAGTGTCCCGAGCAGAAGCAGGTGTCCGTGTACGACACCGAGGGTTGTTTTCCCGGTAAAATCAAATAGTTTTGTAAATTCCCGGTAGAAAACACCTCCTGCCATAGAACAGAAAAAATAGATGATAGGAGCAGTCATTAATGTTTTAATTGTGTTCGTGTTTGTTTTCTTTTGTGTACGCATAGAAAATAGAACCTCCTGATAGAAAAATAATATGTGAAATTAATTTACAGCTACAGTTTTTTCGGGAAAAGGTAGTTTCTTCCAAATGTGATTCCTGCAAGAAACAGCGCCGCGCCAAGTCCGGTATAAAATACAGCGATAAATCTGTTCGGTAATAAGTGGAACGTGCGGATCGTGATTCCGAATGTGATCATAAAAGCCATGATCAGAAAGGACTTCAGATCAAAAAAGTTAAGAAAAAACTGTCGTTCTTCCTTGTAATTCCGAATCCGGTCTGTGTGCTTTACAGTCAGTTTGGAAAAGACCATGAACCAGAATAAAAGAAATACAAGGAGAGAAAGTGCAAAATTGATGATGCCTTTGTAAGCGGCATAAGTTTCCATCCCGATGCGCAGAATATTAAATCCGGCGATCATCCAGACGATCGCTGCGAGAAGCAGCAGATATTGTTTTTTGATTTTCATAAGGACACCTCCTGTCAAACAAAAGAATGAACGTTGTTCATATTCATGTATAATAAATCGCTTTTTGCCATCGGCAGCTTCCGCTTCCTAAAACATGATAGGTCGTAAACATAGTAGTTAGTGGGCAGAAGCATAGAGACAGCGGCGGACAATCTCGAGGATTCCGCGGTAGTCTTTCTGAAAATGAAATACAGAGGAGACAAACAATTCCAGCACATAGCTGATAAATAATTCGGGGGTAAGCACTTCGTTAAATGCATCGTCCCGGATCTTTTGGTCTCTCTGCAATACTTTCAGAAGATTCACCTCTAAATGCCGGAAATATTTTTCCATCATCTGATGTCTGGCAATCTGGTCTTCAGAAGCAAAGATCATCGCGTGTCTGGAGAAAAATTCCGGATACATCTGACTGCCTCTATGCACACTATCAAAAAGCCAAGTCAGACATTCCACAAAATCTGAAAAAGCACACTGGCTTGCAGACATATGGAAAATATCCTTCCAGATATTCTCAATCGTGGCACAGAGAAGCTCTGATTTAGAGGGAAAATAGTTGTAGACAGAGCCGACTGCCATGCCGCATTTTGAGGCGACGGAGCGCATACTGATCGATTCCAGTCCCTGCTCTTTTGCAATCTGCTGGCAGGCGGCAATGATTTCTTCTTTTGAAGTAACTGCTTGGTTCATAAAAATCTCCTTCTAAAATGAACGTTGTTCAAGGTTAAAATAAACGATAAAGAGAAGTTTGTCAAGCAGAATTTATTTTACGGCTTAAGGAATCAGTCTGTGTACATCTCTCGGAAAGAGTGTTGCATATCTTACATTTTCAAATCCGAGTAGTTGTGCGGTCAGACGCTCCAGACCAAGACCAAGTCCGCCGTGTGGAGGCATTCCGCATTTGTGCATCATGAGATAGCTTTCAAAGAGAGCGAGATCCATTCCACGTTCTTTCATTTTGGCAGCTTGTTCTTTGTAATTATGAATGCGCTGTCCGCCGGTTGTGACTTCCAATCCGCGGAAAATCAAGTCAAAACTCTCGGTTTCAGCAGAATTTTCCGGGCTGTTCATTGTATAGAAGGGACGTTTACTGCTTGGGTAATGCGTGACAAAGACAAATTCACTTCTGGTTTCTTTGAAAATCAGTTCGGACAGTAATTTTTCTTCTTCCGGCTCAAAGTCTTCCCAGTCCTTGACCGGACGGTGGTAAGCTTCGGAAATTTTTTCTTTTGCTTCTCGGAAATGGAGAGCAGGGATTGCCTCGATCTCCGGGAGAGTAATCTGCAGAAGCTGGATTTCCTGATGATAGTGATGGGAAAGAAAAGACATCATGTGTTTTAGCATGGAAAGTTCGAGCACCATAATATCCTCAAAAGAATGAAGATATCCCATTTCAAGGTCAATGCTCGTATATTCATTTAAATGTCTGGAGGTGTCGTGTTTTTCTGCGCGGAATACCGGAGCGATTTCAAATACGCGTTCAAACACGCCGACCATCATTTGCTTGTAGAATTGAGGACTCTGCGCTAGGAAGGCTTTCTGACCAAAATAATCGAGGCAGAAGAGGTTGGCACCACCTTCAGCACCCGCCTGCACAAGCTTTGGGGAGTGAATTTCTGTAAAATGTTCGCTGCAGAGAAATTCTCGGACTGCCTGACAGATTCCTTCCTGCAGTTTAAAGACCGCCCGTTCTTTTTCGTTGCGGAGGGTAATTGGGCGAAAGTCTAGCAGATGCTCGATGGAAGTGTCCACAGTTTTTTGATTGATCACAATAGGGGACGGTTCTGAAGGCTGGCTTAACACAGATAAGTTCTGAATCCGAAGTTCAAAGCCACATTTACTTCGGGGTTCTGATACGACAGAGGCAGTCAGAATCACACAGCTTTCAGGTAAGGGAAGAGAGAAATCTTCTTTCGCAGTGCACTGGACAACTGTTCGTTTTGTCCTGAGAAGCACAAAAGAAAAGCCTTTCATTTTCCTGATTTTATAAATACTTCCGTGAATCTGAATGGTCTTTCCAATATATTGATTTATTTCTTCGACTTCGATTGTAGTCACATTCTGATATTCTTTGATTTGTTTCATAAGTCATCATCCTTTCTGAGTTGCGTTTTTACACCATGTTCGGAAAATAAATCCAATCCGTAAGAACATCGTCTCTATGTTCCATGCGATCACCTTCTTTCAAAAATCATGTGCCCGCGCGGAAGCAAAAAGGATACAAAAAAACCACACGAGCAAAGAAAACTTCACCGGTGTGGTATGTGACAAGATATCCCACACAGGCACAACACAATCAGCGCTTGTACCTGTGAAAATTACAGATACAAACGCTAACAATCGTCGTCCCTGTTCAGTTTCTGAAATAAATTCTGAAACATAAGATACCTCCTAAAATGGAAATTGCCACAAGCAGATTTCCTGAAAAATATAGTTCCAATAAAATGCTTTAGTATTAAAAATAAAATTCTTTTCTAAAGTCTACTCTTAAAAGATTGAAT
>JAPFCT010000093.1 GCA_026169575.1 Faecalimonas sp. | reverse complement strand
ACGTTAGCTTTGCTATGCCATAAAATCCCAACCTCAAACTTTATAGAAGCTGACTGCCAAATTCTACTTTTGAATCAATGTGTTTTGCTCATCTCTAATCTTAATATATTGAGCCGCTCAAGGATCTCCCTCTGCTTCTGCTCCATCACAGCACGCTCATCCTCTTCCATATGATCATATCCGAACAGATGCAGCATACTATGTGCCACAAGAAAGGCAAACTCCCTCTCCTGCGTGTGTCCATACTCTTCTGCCTGCGCAGTTACTTTCTCCTTGGAGATCACGATATCACCGAGCATCAGTTCGCCTGATTCCGGATGAAAATAAGAATCGTCGTCCTCAAGGAACTCAAAATCTCCCGGTGTTTCGTAGTCAACCATCGGGAAAGAAAGCACATCTGTCGCCCGGTCGATTTCCCGAAACTGCCGGTTCATTTCCCGGATTTCTTCGTTCATCGTCAGAAGCAGATTGACTTCCGCCTCATAGGGACACTGTTCATAGTCCATCGCCTCGTTTATCACCCGCTCTGCCAGTTTTTTGCAGTCAAACGGGAGCTGATATGCTCCCTCCTCCTCAAAATAAACAGTCATTTATTTTTTTCTCCTTCGTTCTTTCACTGTATTTTTTCCGACACTTTTCTTCTCATACTCTTCGTATGCCTTGACAATCTTCTGCACAAGCGGGTGTCTGACAACATCCTTGCTCGTCAGCCGGCAGATACTGATGTCCTCCAGATTCTTCACAACATTGACCGCCACATCCAGACCGGAAGTCGTTCCCGCCGGAAGGTCTTTCTGCGTAGAGTCTCCGGTGATCACTACCTTTGATCCGAACCCGATCCTCGTCAGAAACATCTTCATCTGCGCCGGTGTCGTATTCTGCGCCTCATCAAGAATAATAAATGCATTATCTAATGTGCGCCCACGCATATAGGCAAGCGGAGCCACTTCGATCAACCCTTTCTCAGAATTTTTCAAAAAGCTTTCCGCCCCCATGATCTGATACAGGGCATCGTAGAGCGGTCTTAAATACGGATCGATCTTACTCTGCAGATCTCCCGGCAAAAATCCGAGTTTTTCCCCTGCCTCGATCGCAGGTCTTGTCAGAATGATCCTTCCCACTTCATTGTTCTTAAATGCAGTGATCGCCATCGCCATCGCAAGATACGTCTTTCCGGTTCCGGCAGGTCCAAGTCCGAATACGATCATCTGGTCACGGATCGCATCTACATATTTCTTCTGCCCGAGTGTCTTTGGCTTGATCGGCTTTCCCTGAAGTGTGTGGCAGATGATGTCCTTATCAATCTCCACAAGCCCTGCCTCCTGATCCTCCAATACAAGCGACAGCGCATAATCCACATTTTGCTCTGTGATCGTATTTCCTCTCTCCGAGAGGGCTGTCAGCTGTGTCAGTGTCCGCTTTGCCTGGTTCACACGCGCCGCATCCCCGAGGATCTTTACCTTTCCGTCTCTTGCAATCAGTGTCACATGGAGTGTGCGCTCGATCTTCTTTGCAAATGCATCAAACTGTCCGAACACGTTCTGCTCATGTTCCACCGGTATTTCTATGATTTCTTCCAGAATACTCATTTACTGTTCCCCTTCTGCTTTTTGTTGTACTTCTATGATTTCGGTCTCTCTCGATTCCCCTGCAGGTTCGATCAATGTCAGCGTTCCCTTTGCAGCAGCAAGATTTTGACCTATGTGTATTTTAACATTATTTTCAAGAATTTGAACCCCCTTTTTCTCCAATTCCTCACAGAATCTGTGAAAATTTTCACTGAGTATCGCCCGCACTTCTTCTTTTTGATATAGTTTCTTCTGCAGACGATACTCCCGGACAAGTTCTGTTCCATGAGAAACCGGAAGTTCAAAATGCTCTCCCAGTTTCCAACGGTACTCTTTCGTATGCCGTTCGGCATGCGAGTACTGATTTTTTGTCGTGCCAACCGAAAATTTTGTGTTAGAAAGCTGCAGATAATATTTCTGTCTTTCTTTTTCTGTATAAATCTTTTCTTTATAGGAGCGTTCCATTGTTTCTTCATATGGGCAGACCGTCTGGACAAAAATATCTGCATCTGCCGTCTGATACTGATATCCAGTCACTTCCTTGCTGTCATTTAACACTTCGACCCTGCCGGAGACAAGCAGGTCTCCCTTTTTCACCTCGTCTCCGGCATGGACAAGCGGCACTCCTTTCCGTGTAATGATCTCGGTCACAACCCCGTCCTTATCTGCGACAATATCGGAGGGCTTCTCCATTTCTGTGGCTGGCATTGTGACTGTATCGCTGTTTTCCTTTACCTGGATCATCAGTCTTGTTCCCTTCACATACGCGGACACCCAGATAATATCGTCAAACTGCTGCCGGATATCTTTGACAATTTGTTCGCAATCCACATCTTTTCGCAACATCCCGTGTACCGTATGCTTTTCTTCTAAAAAAGCAAGGATCGTTTCATCTGTTCTCGTCTGGTTTCCATCGATGTGGATGTTCCAGATAAACAGCGAAAGCAGATATACGACCACCGCGCATCCGGCCGCACCACAGAAAAACATTTTCCGTTTCCGGTATTTATGGAAAAAG
Organism: Faecalimonas sp.; assembly: GCA_026169575.1. The sequence goes on along the minus strand of JAPFCT010000093.1, from coordinate 616 downwards.
AACGGCAGTCCAAACCGTTCCTTGATCACAACTTTTGTCTTTGTCTTTTTTAAGACTGGTTTTAGCTTCCGGAATCCGCTGACGCTGATGCACATCTCATAGTCTCTTCCTTTCGGGGACAGACCCCACAGAAGGATCCCGCGATTCCTGCACAAGTTTAAGAACCGTTCGGGGGAGGTGCTGGTCACACAGATTTTCAGGTAGCCTCTCAGATAACGCATGAGCAAAACAAACATAGGACCCTCCTGCAACTATTTTCTAACTGATTCCGACCAAAAGGGACAGTCTGCTTTCTCACACGTATTCCATCGCCGTGATCCTCCCGGTGATCTTCATCTCATCGTTCATATAATACTCGATCTGAAGATGTTTCCCGGTAAAACGGATCTGCCCGCACTTTGTCTGTACCCGCACAAGTGAATCTGTATATTCCAGAATCCCGCGGTAATTCTCAATGCACACTTCTGTCTTTCCGGTCACATGCACAACCGGAAGTCCAAGCGCCAGATCCTTTGGAAGATTTGCCGCTTCTGCCATTTTATATTTGAATGTTCCTTTTTCATGTTCTCGACTCATAGGAAATGCCATACACATACTTTTTATCTTAAGTATATGT
>JAPFCT010000313.1 GCA_026169575.1 Faecalimonas sp. | reverse complement strand
GTTATGTGGTGCTGACAAATGATAAGGATCTTTCCTTTCAGGAGGTGTGGGACAGCGAGCATGCCAGAACAGAGGAAGAAAAACGAAATTACAGACGTATTATTTACGAAATTCCGTAACAAGGCGAAAAAGAGCTGCTGTAAAATGTAGGCTTTGGCAGGAGACGGCACATGAGTGTGCCGGAAGTCATCCTGCCTCAGAACATTTTACAGCAGCCTTTTTAAATCTGATCCTGATCCTGAGGTCTGCTGACTTTGCCTTTGAACCGGTTATAGATATAGGTGTTTGCCTCCCGCTCTTCGGTATCATCGAGAGGAGAAAGCTCGATTGTTTTTTTGTATTTTCTCTCGAGCGCCTTTGTGAGCAGATAGTCGCAGATCTGCGGGTTTTTCGGGAGAAGCGGGCCATGGAGGTAAGTGCCGATCACATTTTTATAAATGATCCCTTCGTAACCGCTCTGCCCGTCATTTCCACTTCCGTAGATGACTTTTCCGAATGGCTTGTGGTCTTTGATGTAAGTTCTTCCGCCATGGTTTTCAAATCCGACTACGGGCATGTCAGAGAGTTCGCTCTCCAGGACAATATTGTCGATCAGCCGGTAATCCTTACCCTGCTCAGTATAAATATCTACGATCGAGAGTCCTTCGATCACACCCTGCTCTGTGGCATAATGGGTTCCGAGCAGTTGGTATCCGCCGCAGACTGCAATGACGACACCGCCGTCCTCCACGTATGCCTTGAAATCTTCGCGGATCTCTTTCAGACGTTCGCAGACAAGCATCTGTTCGCGGTCAGAACCTCCGCCGAGCAGTACTATATCAAGTTCAGAGAAGTCAATTTCATCCTGAATCTCAAATTCGATCGTCTCAGCTTCGATGCCTCTCCACTGAAGACGCTTCATCATACATTGAATATTACCCCGGTCCCCGTACAGATTCAGAAGGTCCGGGTAAAGATGTCCGATCGTCAGTTTCATGCTTGTTCTCCTTCCATTCGTTTTAAAATATTGTGTGTGCTGTACAAAGCGGTATAATTTACAAGCACATATAAATTGCCGGTGCCATCAGAGATCCGCTTGCGGATCGCAGTCTCGATGTCTGGCTCTAAAGCAGATGGGATATCCACGTATTTCAGCCGCAGGCGCATGTCCTGACAGCGGATGCCGCTGACTGTGATCGAGCGGATCGACGGATCTGCCAGTCGGTCAAAGTCTACATCCCAGAGCCATGACACATCGATACCGTCCTGGTCGTTATCATTGATCAGGATGATCAGATCTTTTGGAGTGTCGTCTTCCATCACGGCAGAAATGTTCTGGTTGAAGCCTGCCGGGTTTTTGGCCAGGTTCAGGATAATCTCGGTACCTTTGATCGAAAAGTGTTCCATACGTCCGTTTTCCGGATTGTAATTACTCAGGATTTCGTTGAAATTCTGGAGCGGGACTCCGGCTTCTTTTGCTGCTGCATAGACCGCAAGAATATTGTATACATTATAGAAACCACGGTAATTTACATGGATGTGTTCTCCATTTGCATCAAAATCTAACATTTTGCCAGTCTTTACATGACTTGCATTGTAGTTCAGTTCCGGGCGGTGGAAGTCGCAGTTTGGACAGTGATAATCCCCAAGCTGACTGTAATGATAGAAATTGTAAAATAATTTTGCACCGCATTTTTTACAGAAGCGTCCTTCTTTGATCTCATTGATGCTCTGGTCTTCCATTACCTGTTCTTTGATTCCGTAAGTCACATACGGATTGCCGCTCTCCTGCGCAAGGTAGGTGGAAAGTGCATCGTCTCCATTGACGATGATCGTCATATCAGGCGCGAGCTGCATTGCCTCTTTCAGCAGATTCATTGTGATGTCAATTTCTCCGTAGCGGTCTAGCTGATCCCGGAACAGATTGTTGAGTATCATGTAGTCAGGTTTGAAATGTGGGAAGATGCGGAGTGTGGAAGCCTCATCGACTTCGATGCAGGCGTAGTCAGCATCGATCTTTCCATTCCATTTTGCAGATAATACGAAAGCGGCGATCGCTCCGTTTAACATGTTGGAGCCGGAGTGGTTGCAGATCACCTTCTTTCCCTGCCCTTCCAGCGTAGAACAGAGCAGATTGTTGATCGTTGTCTTTCCGTTTGTGCCGCAGACAACAAAAATCTTTTCACGGACATCGGCTGCCATTTCTGTCAGGATCGACGGGTCGATCGTAAGTGCGATCTTGCCGGACCAGGTAAGCCCCTGTTTTCCTAATAATTTACATACAAAGCCTGTGAGCCTGGAAGCCCATATGGCAAATAATCTACGTATTTTCACAGTGTTCCTCCATCTAGTTTTATTTTCTTATTTACGTTGCTATTATATCTGAAATTAAAAGGAGTGTAAAGGGCAAGAGAATGCGTTGACAAGAAATGTCATATGTTATACTATGGATATAACAACGGAGGTGAGATTATGTTTATCGAGATTGATTTTAACAGTTCAGAAGCGTTATATATCCAGCTTCGCAATCAGATCATTATGGGAATTGCGACATCTACGATCCGGGAAGGGGATACACTTCCGTCTGTCAGGCAGCTTGCGGAAAATATCGGTATCAATATGCATACAGTAAATAAAGCGTATTCAGTTTTGAAGCAGGAAGGGTTTCTTCAGCTGGACCGGAGGAAAGGAGCTGTGATCGCCATTGATGTCAATAAACTTCAGGCGGTGGAAGAGATGAGAGAGCAGCTTCGTGTGCTGCTTGCCAAGGCCAGCTGTCAGAATATTTCCAGGGAGGAAGTTCATCAGCTTGTCGATGAGATTTATGAAGAATATATGTAACAGAGATAGAAGGAGGAGTCCATGCAGACTGGTTATACAAAACAGGCAGAGCGAGTGTTAAAGATCGCAAGAAGTGCGGCAAAGGAATTAAAACATCCATATATTGGAACAGAACATCTGCTTCTCGGACTGCGGAAAGAATTTGCGGGAGTGGCAGGTCAGATTCTCTCGGCAAATGGAGTCAATGAGAACGAGATTTTAAAAGTAATCGGAGAATTGATCTCTCCGGCAGAAGAGATAGTATTTGAAGGAAGACCGGAGCAGAGCCCGAGACTGGATTATCTGCTCGAGAACAGCAGGAGGGAAGCGGAGCGGTTTCAGTCATCAGAGATTGGGACAGAACATATGCTGATGGCGATCGTGCGTGATTCAGAGTGCGTGGCTGCCAGGATCCTTACAACATTAAATATAAGCCTGACCAGGATCTATCAGGAAATCCTGGAGGCGGCCGGCGTTGATCCGGCGGAGTTTGCAGAGGAGGCCGGAAGTTCCAGACGCGGACAGCCTGGGATGCTGGAACAGTATTGTACAGATCTGACCGAGAAGGCGGCAGATGGAAAACTGGATCCGGTTGTCGGCAGGACAGAAGAGATCGAGCGTCTGATGCAGGTGCTGAGCAGGAGGACGAAGAACAATCCGTGCCTTGTCGGCGAGCCGGGAGTTGGGAAGACGGCGATCATCGAAGGGCTTGCACAGCGGATCGTGTCGGGGATGGTTCCGGAGAGTATGAAAGGGAAGCACATTCTGACATTGGATCTTGCTGCCCTGATCGCGGGCTCCAAGTACCGCGGGGAATTCGAAGAGCGGATGAAGCGTCTGATCCAGGAAGTAAAAAGGTCGTCGGATCTTTTGTTGTTTTTAGATGAAGTACACACGATGATCGGCGCAGGAGGAGCGGAAGGCGCGATGGATGCCTCTAACATTCTGAAGCCTTCTCTGGCGAGAGGAGAACTGCAGCTGATCGGTGCGACAACAATCGCGGAATATAGAAAGTATATTGAGAAAGATGCGGCGTTGGAGAGAAGATTTCAGCCGATCATGGTTGAGGAGCCGGACTGTGCACAGAGTATTCAGATTTTGGAAGGACTGAAGGGAAAATACGAAGCACATCACCATGTTGTGATCGGAGCGGATGCGCTCGAGGCAGCAGTCAGACTGTCCGAACGCTATATCAGTGACCGTCATCTGCCGGATAAGGCGATCGATGTGCTTGATGAGGCTTGTTCCAAGGCAAATCTGACTGGATTTAAAGTGCCGGAGAATCTGGCAAAGACGGAGGAACTGCTGCAATCGCTTCTCAAAGAGAAAGAGCAGGCAGTTTCAGAAGGGCGTTTTGCTGAGGCGTCTGTGCTGGATCAGGAGCAGCAGACAGTTGAGAAAAAGTTAGAGAGTATGAAGAAGCGGTTCGACAAGAATCAGGCAGCGCACAAGATCAATGTGACGGAGCAGCAGATTGCAGAGGTCGTATCCGTCTGGACAAAGATTCCGGTGCAAAAGCTCGGAGAGTCAGAAAGCGCAAGGCTGAGAAAATTAGAACAGACATTGCAAAAACGGGTGATCGGGCAGGAAGAAGCAGTCACAGCTGTGGCGAAAGCAGTCAAGCGAGGAAGGGTAGGATTGAAATCACCAGACAGACCAATAGGATCATTTTTATTCCTCGGGCCGACCGGTGTCGGAAAGACGGAGCTCTCAAAAGCGCTTGCGGAGGCTCTTTTTGGGCAGGAAGATGCGATGATCCGCGTTGATATGTCTGAATATATGGAGAAACACAGCGTATCTAAGATGATCGGATCCCCTCCGGGATATGTCGGACACGAGGAAGGCGGTCAGCTCAGTGAGAAGGTCAGAAGAAATCCATATGCTGTGATCTTGTTTGATGAGATTGAGAAAGCGCATCCGGATGTTTTTAACATTTTGCTTCAGGTGCTGGATGACGGGCATATCACGGACTCGCAGGGAAGAAAGATCGATTTCCGCAATACGGTGATCATCATGACCTCCAATGCAGGGGCAAAAGCAATTGTGGAGCCGAAGAAACTGGGATTTGCAGCAAAAGAAGATCCGCAGGATGATTATAAGAAGATGAAAAGCAATGTGATGGATGAAGTGAAACAGCTGTTTCGACCGGAGTTTTTAAACCGGATTGATGAGATCATCGTCTTCCATGCGCTTGGAGCAGAAGACATGAAGCGGATCACAGGTCTTCTCTGCAAGGAGTTTGCAGCCCGTGTGCAGACGCAGCTGAACATTCGTTTAAATATCCGGGATTCTGTTAAGAAGCACATTGTGGAAGTCGGAACAGATGCGAAGTATGGAGCGAGACCTTTAAGACGTGCAGTACAAAATGAACTGGAAGACAAGATGGCGGAGGCAATCCTGGCAGGTGAGATTTGTCCTGGCATGGAGGTGGATGTATCCTTTTCTAAAAAAGAAATTAAATTTCTGCCAAAAGTGACAAAGAACTAGAAAAATGTCACGGATTATTATATAATATCAGAAAACACCATTTTCCCGCGCTGATCCGTGCGGGAAAGATGGATCATGAAAATATGAAGTACCGTAGGAGGAAAACAAGATGGCTGCAGTAAAAGAATTATTGCGTGTAGAGGAAGATGGCACACTTAGTTTTGGAGATTTCACATTAGCGCAGAAGACAAAACTGGATAACTTTGAATTTGAGGGAGATGTATATAAGGTAAAGACCTTTGCAGAGATCACAAAACTGGAGAGAAATGGAATGTTCGTCTATGAATCTGTACCGGGAACTGCTGTGGAACATTTCACAGAGACAGAGAATGAAGTTGCATTTACTGTATCTGCCAGAGAAGATGCACAGTTTACATTAGAACTGGAACCAGACTGTGAATACATTGTGTATGTGGATGATGTCAATATCGGAAAGATGATGACAAATCTGAGTGGAAAGCTGAGTGTCAGCGCAGAACTTCAGGAAGGCGTCAGCGCAAAGATCAGAGTGGCAAGAGTTTAAGTCATCTATGCCGGCAGAAATTGCGGGCAGAACCGTATACAGAATTTGTTTATGAAATTGAGAAAACAAGGAACCATTGTGGAAAATCAGGAATGTTTGGCTGCGGGGGTCCTTGTTTTATTTCGTATTTATAAAAATATAACGCGGGTGAAAACAGGAGTTAGAGACAGAAGTAAGAAGTGTAAGGCAAAAGGGGAAATGATATGGCGAAAGCGAAGAAGAGTGTATTTTTCTGTCAGAATTGTGGGCATGAAGAAAGTAAATGGCTTGGGCAATGTCCGATGTGCAGGGAGTGGAATACGTTTGTAGAAGAGAAGGTGACTGCTGCAGGAAATGCGAAAGCCGTCTCTGCATCTGTAAAGGATGCAGAGGTGATCGCATTAAATGATGTGAAAACAGAACATGAAGAAAGGATCTGTACGAAAATCGGAGAACTGGATCGTGTGCTGGGAGGCGGAATCGTGCCTGGGTCTCTCATCCTTGTGGGAGGAGATCCGGGAATTGGAAAGTCTACACTTCTTCTGCAGGTTTGTCAGAGGCTGGGAGAGGAACATAAGAAGATCCTTTACATTTCCGGGGAAGAGTCTCTGAGACAGATCAAACTCCGGGCAAAACGTATGGGCGAATTTAGTGAGTCTGTCCTTTTGCTGAGTGAGACGAACCTGGAGACGATCCGAGGAGTGCTGGAGGCGAGAAAGCCGGAGATTGTGATCATCGATTCGATTCAGACGATGTACAGTGAATCTGTAGGTTCAGCGCCGGGGAGTGTATCTCAGGTGCGGGAATCTACAAATGTTTTCATGCAGATTGCAAAAGGATTGGGGATTTCGATCTTTATCGTAGGACATGTGACAAAAGAAGGAACAGTAGCCGGACCGAGAGTGCTGGAACATATGGTAGATACTGTCCTGTATTTTGAAGGGGACAGACATGCTTCCTACCGGATCCTGCGCGGGGTGAAGAACCGCTTTGGTTCGACAAATGAAATCGGTGTCTTTGAAATGCGGCAGGACGGATTAAAGGAAGTGACTAATCCATCGGAATATATGCTGGAAGGCAAGCCGGAGAATGCCTCGGGCTCTGTTGTGGCATGTTCGATGGAAGGGACAAGACCGATCCTGATTGAAATACAGGCACTCGTATGTCCTACGAATTTTGGAATGCCCAGACGTACGGCAGCAGGGACGGACTACAACCGTGTCAATCTTCTGATGGCAGTCCTCGAAAAGCGAATAGGACTGTTGCTCTCAAATCACGATGCCTATGTCAATATTGCAGGAGGGATTAAGATGAATGAACCTGCGGTCGATCTCGGGATTGTTATGGCAATTGTGTCAAGCTACAAAAACCGTCCGCTTGATGAAAAGACGATTGTATTTGGAGAAGTCGGATTAAGCGGAGAGGTACGTGCGGTAAATATGCCAGAGCAGAGAGTGTCGGAGGCGAAGAAACTCGGTTTTACGACTTGCATTTTGCCGGAGGCTTCTGTCAAAATGGTCAAGAATATAGAAGGAATTCAAATTATCGGAGTCAGGAGTGTCAACGATGCGATGAAACTTTTGTAGAAAGCAGGGGATGGAAGGGGATAAAAGCAGGCGATGACAGAGAAAAAGGTGTCTGTTTTAGAAACGTATTTTCCAAAACAGATACCTCTGTAAAAAACTATTAAGTCATGCAGATGCAGGAAAGC
>JAPFCT010000337.1 GCA_026169575.1 Faecalimonas sp. | reverse complement strand
CCCGTATATAAGTTCAACTCAAAATTGATGATTGTAAACAGTCCGAGACCGAAGAGGAAAGAAGCGACGATCTTATTGTCCATATTTAAGTAGACAGTTCCGCCAAAGCCGATCAGAAATCCCCCGATGATAGATTTTTTCAATGTTGTTAAAATATTCATGTTTCACCTCATTTGTCGTTATTCCGCACCATTATAGCATAAAAGTGTCCCGGGAAAAAGAAAAAAATAAGTGGAGTGGAGAAAAAATAAATGGAATGAGGAAGATTCTAAAACAGCCTTTTTGTGCATAGATTGTATCAGCATAGCAAGGGGGTATTTTTATGGAGACGTTTCACTTATACAAGGATATTGAAGCAAGGACAAACGGGGAGATTTATCTTGGTGTGGTAGGGCCGGTGCGGACCGGGAAATCAACCTTTATCAAGCGGTTTATGGACTTGCTCGTGCTGCCGAATATGACTGATGCAAACAGCCGGGCGAGAACAAGGGACGAACTGCCGCAGTCCGCGTCAGGGAAGACGATCATGACGACGGAGCCGAAATTTGTCCCGAAGGAGGCGGCAGAGATCCAGCTTTCGCAGGACGTGAAGGTGAAGGTGCGTCTGATCGACTGTGTCGGCTATATGGCGGAGGGGGCGACCGGGTATATCGAGAATGACGCAGAACGGCAGGTGAAGACGCCGTGGTTCGATCACGAGATTCCATTTACGCAGGCAGCGGCCATCGGGACGAAGAAGGTGATCCATGAACATGCGACGATCGGGATCGTCGTGACTGCCGACGGAAGCTTCGGGGAGTTAAAGCGGGAGAGTTATATTGCGCCGGGGGAAAAGACGATCCGGGAGCTGCAGTCGATCGGGAAGCCGTTTATTGTGCTTGTCAACACGCAGAAGCCGTACAGCGAGGAGACAAAAAAACTTGCCGCATCGATCGAAGAAAAGTATGGAGTCAGCGCACTTCCGGTCAACTGTGAACAGCTCCGGGAGGATGATATCCATCACATCATCCGACAGATTCTATTTGAATTTCCGATTGCGGAGGTGGAATTTTACATACCAAAATGGGTAGAGATGCTTCCGATGGATCATAAGATCAAGGCAGACCTGCTCGTGCATGTAAAAGAAATCATGGCAGGGCTTCAGACGATCCGGAATGCGGCGGATGGTCTGCCGAAGATCGAGAGCCCTTATATCGAAGAAGTCAAGATCGATGAGATCCAGATGGATACAGGAAAGGTAAAAGTCAGAGTAGAGTTGGCGGAAGAGTTTTATTATGAATTGCTCAGTGAACTGACCGGAACAAAGATCGGCGGGGAATACGAACTGATCAGCACAATGAAACAACTTGCCCAGATGAAAGAAGAGTATGAGCAGGTCAAGGATGCGATGGAGGCAGTACGCCTGAAAGGATATGGAGTTGTCACGCCAAAGCGAGAAGAAATCCACCTGGAAGAACCGGTTATCATCAAGCAGGGCAGTAAGTTTGGAGTGAAGATCCATTCAGAAGCGCCGTCCATCCATATGATCCGCGCAAACATTGAGACAGAGATTGCTCCAATCGTGGGAAGTGAGAAGCAGGCGGAGGATCTTGTCCGCTATATTAAGGAGACGGGCGCATCGGCAGAGGGAATCTGGAATACAAATATTTTCGGGAAATCGATCGAGGAACTTGTCACAGATGGAATCCGCGGAAAGATTACAAAGATCACAGATGAAAGCCAGGTGAAACTGCAGGATTCCATGCAGAAGATCGTCAATGACAGCAATGGGGGAATGGTCTGCATTATCATTTAAAATGAAAAGGAAGAGAATCACATAAGGAAAGAAAATGATTTCTGAAATATTGTAAAAAGTACGGGAATATAGTAAAATTATTCCAAAAGTGTATAAAAATACACAAATTTAAAATGAGAAAAACAGAGGAAGAGCGAGGAGAGGGAATATGAAGAAAATACTGCTTGTGGAAGATGACATCGCGCTTTCTGCCGGACTTTGCTTTGAACTGGAGGAGGAAGATTACCTGACGGTCGCGGCACACTCTCTGAAGAAGGCGGCGCAGTTACTGGAGACATCGAAATTTGATCTGCTACTACTGGATGTAGATCTGCCGGACGGAAATGGAT
>JAPFCT010000307.1 GCA_026169575.1 Faecalimonas sp. | reverse complement strand
TTTCTCTCCCGTATGCAGATTCACCATAATGATCTGCTGGTCTTTTCTTAAATAGATCAGACTTCCCGCCTGCTTCCTGCGACCATAAATATGATACACGGACAGATTGTTCTTTGCCTCCCGCTCAAGAAGCTCTACCCTCTTTCCTTTGGTCCGGAAATCTTTTGCAAGAGAGACTGCATACATTCTCTGCTCCTGATCAAAAAGCAGGATCATCTTCTCCGGCTCCTCGGGGATCTGGATCTTCTGACGGATCAGCGCTTTCATAAGTTCCCCCACTCCGACGGAAAAACCTGCTGCCGGGATCTCCCTGCCAAATCTGGCGGTCAGCTTGTCGTACCGTCCTCCTCGTGCGACTGCCTCACCGCCGAAAGTATCGCTCTTAAAGATCACTCCGCTGTAATAACCATATTTCCCGCACATGGCAAGATCAAATGTAACCATCTCCTGCATCCCATATAACTTTAAAATCTCATAGACTTCCTTCAGCCGGTCCAATGCAAGGATCGCACGTCTGTCCGGCGCCAGTTCCCGCGCTTCATCAAGCATCCCCACACTTCCAACCAGTTCCGGAAGACGGCGGAACACTTCTCTGACATGTCTTTTTACCGGAAGCTTTTCCAACAATTCCCGCACACCGAGAAAATTTCGCTTCGCGATCATCATCTGCACTTTTTCTCTGATATCTGCCGGGAACTGGGCTGCATCGAGAAGACTCTGCAAAAACTCCACATGACCGACACTGATCTGAAATTCTTTCATCCCCGCACATTTCATACTGTCCGCCGCCAGTGCGATCAGTTCTGCGTCTGCTCCTGCCGTGCCATCTCCCAGAAGTTCTGCCCCAAGCTGTGTGCTTTCACACGGCTCTCCCTGCTGACTTCCATGATTCAGAAACGTATTCCCGATATAACATAGCCTGAGCGGAACCGCATCTGGTTCCAGCTGTGCGGCTGCCACTCTTGCAACAGACGGTGTGATATCCGGTCTCAGTGCAAGTGTATTTCCCTCCCGGTCAAAAAATTTATAAAGTTCTCTGGAAGAAACTGTTCCGGCATCCTTTCCAAACACTTCCAGAAATTCAAAAGCCGGTGTCTGGATATCTTCATATCCATATAAATGGAGTACCTCATGCAGTTGCGACTGAAGGATCAGTTTCTTTCTGCATTCTCTTCCATAAATATCTTTGACGCCCTCCGGTGTATGTAAAATCTTCTGTCTCATATCCATGCTCCCCTTTTTGCAAATTTTCTTCTTGTCCCCGGCAGTTTTGCCGTCTTCCCTTATCTTTTGTATTTTTTGCTACTCTCTTTCTTCAAGATCTTTCTGAAGCGCGTCCAGGTACGGAACATACCCGCCGGACATCTTCAAAAAGAATTTCTCTGTCAGTTCCTCTATCCGGATGCTTTTTCTGCCGCCGTTTCTGCCCCGCTCCCAAAAGCGTTCCATCTCCGCACAGCGCATATAGTACAACTCATTTCTCCGGCTGAAATAGATCAGCAGAAATGAGATGCCGTCCTGCTTCTCAAAGTTTTTCATAAATTCCACCTGGTGCTCATGGATGTTCTGCAATGGAAATGTATCTGCACTGCACTCCTTTGCATCAAAGCAGACCGGGATTCCCTGCACGGCTCCGATGTAATCGACGGTACTCCGCTGCTCAAAATATGCCAGTGTGATATGTCTGTGTTCCTTGTCGATCCGCACCGGGGTGATCGGTGTCGGTATCTTCTGGATCAGCGCAAGACCTTTCTCCAGATATCTCTCATTGGTGCGGTTGATCATATCTTCCAGGGTAGAGCCTCTAAGCCCTCTGGAATTCCATGTCCCCATCAGTGACCACTCCTGACATCTTCACAGATTCTTGCAAACAATGCCGGAACCTCCGCTGTAAATACCTTTTCAGACAGCTGGCAGCAGACACCTTCCATTTTAGGAAATTCCAGCCGGTATGCATGGAGCAGCTGTGACTGCAGTCCATATTTCTTCTGATAAAGATCATTGCATTTCCGGTCTCCATATTTATAATCACCCAGCAGCGGATGTCCCTCCGATGCAAGATGTGCACGGATCTGATGTGTTTTCCCGGTGATCAGAAGAACTTCAAGCAATGTCACCCCGCCGCTGGTCCATATCGGATGGTACCTGGTCTCGATCACCTGGTCCTCAACGTCCGACGGTCTGTCAGAGATCCGGACTTTGTTCGTCTTTGGATCTTTTTTCAGCCATCCCTGCAAATAGCGGTCTTCCCCGATCTCTCCCTGCACAAGACACCGGTAATATTTATGAAGGGTACGCTCTTTAAAAAGTTCTCCCATCTTCTGAAGCCCCGGAAGGCTCTTTCCTGCAACAACAAGTCCGCTGGTGTTGCGGTCAAGACGGTTGCAGACAGACGGACGGAAACTCTTTAGCTTATCTTCTGTCAGCTGTCCGGATGCCAGCAGATAGGAGATCAGATGCTCCACAAGAGAAATATCGCTTTCTTTCGCCTTCTGCGACAGCATCCCGACCGGCTTGTTGATCAGGACGACATCATCGTCCTCATAAACTACCGCCAGCTTTGCTTTCGTCCTCTGGATCTTCACGCTGGAAAATTTCCCGATCGTCTCATCTGACAGAAACAGTCTGACTACATCTCCCTCTTCCAGCCTCTCACTGCCCGTTACCTTTTTCCCATTCAGGACAATGTTTTTCTTTCGCATCATTTTATAGAAAAAACTCTTCGGCGCCTCGTTTAAATATTTTGCCAGCAGCTTGTCAAGCCGCTGTCCCGCCTCATTTTTTGTCACCTTAATTTCCTGCATATCTTTCTCACTTTTCTGTCTCTGTTTTATCAGAGGGAAATGTTCAGGATGATCCCGAGCAATTTCTGTTCCCTCTCTTTGCTGCTGTCATGCCCAAGCGCATCCAGTTCCCGCAGCCTCAGAAGAAAAGATTCATAGTCTGTATAAATCTTCACGGTCATCTTCTGATACCCATTCTGCGATAAAATCTGGGCGATATGTCTCTGGGCATACGCAGGCTCCGTCTTTTTGCTTCTCGTATAGCCGATCATCACATGATCTGAAACAGCGATGCAGTCGATCGGCATGATCTTCTCGTAGCTTGTCACGACAAGGTCATAGACGGTCGGGATACTTCCCGCCGCCCGGCAGATCTCCTCCGCTTCCTTTTGTCCCATGGAACGGTACGGCCACCTTGTAATCACCCCCACAAGAGATTTCCCTGCCGGGAGACATCCAAGAACTGCCACAACTGTGAGCAGATTCTTCTTTGTATGTGTCGTCAGATAACCGGTTGCCATAATTGCAATGACAAGACCGAACATGATTACTGTCTTTAAGATTTCCTTTTTCTTCTGTGTATCCAGATAACCTGGTCTTCCCTTTTTCATTTTCTCACCTGTCTTTGATTTAGTTCCCGAAATGCCGCATCGCACCAAGCACGATCTTCTGCGGAAGAACTTTTGCCGCAACTCTTGCACTTTTCATTGAAAATCCGCAGACGGACAGCTTCCGTCCTCTCGCCGCATCGATCAGCGCCTGCCGTACGACCGTCTCCGGCTCTTTCATAAAACGGTCTTTTGCACTCTGTTCATTCTCTTTTGGACGCGCCACTTCAAAAAATTCGGTGCGGACCGGCCCCGGGCAGACTGCCGTTACAAAGATTCCGCGTTTTTTCACTTCCTCACCCAGCGCATCTGAAAAACTTTTCACATATGCTTTTGTAGCCGCATACACAGAAAAGTTCGGCTGCGGACAAAACGCCGCCGCAGATGCCACATTGACGATCCTGCTTCCCACACTCATGTATGGAAGTACCATACACGTCATATAGGTAAGTCCTTCGCAGTTTACCCGGACCATATCTGCCTGGTCTGTCATAGAGATTTCTTCTACTTCTCCGACCTTCCCAAATCCTGCCGCATTGACAAGCATCCGGACATCCGGGCTGCATTCCTGAAGCGCCGCCCCGATTTTTTCAAAAGCTTCCCGGTGCCTTAAATCCGCTGCAAAAATCCTTACTTTTGTCATCATCATACTCTCTACTTCCAGAAGTCTGTCTTCTCTTCTGGCAATGATCCAGATCTCGTCCAGTTCTTTGTAAAGTGATTCCATCTGTCGGACAAACTCTCTCCCCAGTCCGGATGATGCCCCCGTTACAATTACGATCTTCATTCTTTTACACTCCCTTGTATGTTGCTGTTCTTTGTATACTATTGTTTCTTTTTATGGACATTTCGGATTGCCTTTTTCTTTGGCTTTCCTTTTCCCTGCGTCTTTGTCTGTGCTTTTCCATGTCCCTGCTTTTTCCATCCTTCGCCGGCTCCCTGCCCCGGCTGCCGCGGACGGATCAGACAATGTCTGTCGTATCCTACCAGATCCATACGCCCCGCCTTTTTCAGTGCTTCCAGAACAAGATCATAATTTTTTGGATTGCGGTACTGGATCAGCGCTCTCTGCATCGCTTTCTCATGTGGATTGACCGGAACATACACCTTCTCCATCGTCCGCGGATCTACTCCCGTATAGTACATGCAGGTAGAGATTGTCGACGGTGTCGGATAAAAATCCTGCACCTGCTCCGGCATATAGCCGAGATCTCTTAAATACTCTGCCAACTCCACAGCTTCTTTCATCGTTGATCCCGGATGGGATGACATCAGATACGGAACCAGGAACTGATTTTTCCCAAGCTTCTGATTGATCTTTTTATACTTTTCCGTAAATGCCTCGTATACTTTGTTCTCCGGTTTTCCCATCTTCTGAAGTACTGCGTCTGAAATATGTTCCGGCGCCACCTTCAGCTGTCCGCTGACATGGTGCTCACACAGTTCCCGGAAAAAGGTGTCATCTTTGTCCGCCATCAGGTAGTCAAAACGGATCCCGGAACGGATAAAGACTTTCTTCACATTCGGAAGCTCCCGCAGTTTCCGAAGCAGCTTTAAATAGTCCTGGTGATCTACTTTCAGATTCCGGCACGGCTTTGGAAACAGACACTGTTTTTCCTTGCACACCCCGTACTGAAGCTGCTTTTCGCAGGATGGCGCGCGGAAATTCGCTGTCGGGCCGCCTACATCGTGGATATACCCTTTAAAATCCTTATCCCATACAAACTGGTTCGCCTCCGCCAGAAGCGACTCATGACTTCTCGTCTGGATGATACGTCCCTGGTGGAAGGTCAGCGCACAGAAATTGCAGCCTCCAAAGCATCCCCGGTTGCTGATCAGACTGTATTTTACTTCCTCGATCGCAGGGACTCCGCCTGCCGCCTCATAGGACGGATGATACGTCCGCATATATGGAAAGCTGTACACTCTGTCCATCTCCGGCTGCGACAGAGGCTTTGCCGGAGGGTTCTGCACCACATACAGATGATCCGAATACGGCTCCACAAGCCGTTTCCCGGAAAATGGATCTGTATTGCAATACTGTACATAGAAACTCCGCGCATAGTTTAACTTATCTTTTTTCAATTCTTCATAAGACGGAAGCGTGACCGCATCATAGACACTGCTTAAATCTTTTGCCTTATACACGGTCCCGTCGATAAATGTGATATCCCCGACTGCGATCCCGCTTTTTAATGCATCGGCGATCTCCACGATTGACCGCTCTCCCATTCCATAGGAGATCAGATCTGCTCCCGAATCCAGAAGAATCGACCGTTTCAGATGGTTCGACCAGTAATCGTAGTGGGCAAGCCGCCGCAGGCTTGCCTCAATTCCACCGATGATCACCGGTGTCTTCTTATAAACCTGACGGATCAGATTGCCATAGACGATCGTGGCATAATCCGGACGTTTTCCCATCACCCCGCCCGGTGTAAAGGCATCCGTCTTTCTTCTTTTTTTTGATACAGAATAATGGTTGACCATGGAGTCCATATTTCCCCCGCTGATCAAAAATCCGAGTTTCGGCTCCCCATATTCCATGATACTTTTATTATCTTTCCAGTCCGGCTGGGAAATGATCCCGACCCGGTATCCATTTGCCTCCAGAATACG
The DNA here is from genome assembly GCA_026169575.1 of Faecalimonas sp. Next base: position 482 of record JAPFCT010000307.1, on the reverse strand, counting down.
GCTGATGATCGCCGGGCCAAATGACGGGTGATCCACATAGGCATCTCCGATCACATAAGCAAAATCTACGCCATCCCAGCCGCGCTCCTCCATATCCTTTCTGCACACTGGCAAAAATCCCTGATTCATTCTTTCTACCTCATTTGTTTTAATTGTGTAAGTTCCTGCTCTGTCAACTTGCGGTACTGTCCCGGAAGAAGTGTTTCATCCAGTTCAAGACTTCCCATCGACAGGCGCTTCAGATAAGTCACTTTCTTTCCGACCGCCTCAAACATCCGCTTTACCTGATGAAATTTCCCCTCATGGATCGTAAGTTCGACCTCTGACAGTTCTGCGGAGCACAAAATCGTAAGTGCCGCCGGAAGCGTCATCTTTTTCTCTCCAATATCCACGCCTTCCCCGAATTTTTTTCTGTCTTCTTCTGTCACTTTTCCTTCAATCCTCGCATAGTACTTCTTGTCCACATGCTTTTTCGGGGAAAG
>JAPFCT010000252.1 GCA_026169575.1 Faecalimonas sp. | reverse complement strand
GGATCAGATGGAGCGCCGCTGTCATAAACACCATATAAAATGCGATATTTTCCACCCACTGATACAATCCTTCTGCCATATGTCTCCCCCTTTTTCGCTCCATTCTTTTTCTGCTTTGCCGGACAAATACGGCTGTCACAGACATGTATTTCGGCATACCCGCAAAAAACCTCCCTAAGTTGTCGATGCGGTGACGACCGCGATCGTCAGAAGAAACAGCAGGCCGGTTGTAAAGATGATCTTCAGAAGAAGTTCATAGCCTTTGCCGATCCCCGAGACACATCCGACGATCCGCTCATCTGACACCGGCTGGATCACCGCCGCTACAAGCTTGTACAGAAAAGAGATGACCGCCACCTGGAGAAACGGCACTGCACAGATCCCAACGCAGATGACCGCTCCAGTAATCCCGATGCTGTTCTTCACAAGAACAGTCGTTCCAAGCACAACCTCTGCCATCCCTCCGATCGCATCTCCCACGCCGGGGATCGCCTCGGCTGTCTTTGCCACCACACCTCTTTTTACAGAATCAATGACCGGGAGCAGCATCCCCTGAATGAGATTCAGACCGATCACACATGCAAGAAGCGTCCGGATGCTCCAGCTGATCCCCGTGTGGATCAGTTCTGCCATTTTGGATAGATATTCTTCTGAGGAAAGGTGATCCAGCAATTCCAGTATCGTATAGACCTGCACAAATGGAAGAAGCACATTCAGAATCAGCAGCTCAACCAGAAAAATCAAAAATAAGACAAGATTGTAGAAGGCAATCGAAGTCACACTTCCTCTTGCAACTGCCACAGCAAGAAAATAGACCGGACCAAGCACTTTCATAAATGAAGTCAGAAGTCCCAGCCGCTGCGCCGTAAAATCAGTCATGACCCGGAATCCATTCAGGCACACAGTGAACAATAACAGATACAGCAGATAAAAACTGATCTCCGCAATCTGCCGGTTTGGAAAAATACCGGAAAAATTGGCGAATACCGCAGCAGCAACTGCCAGCATCAGGATGTAGACGAGACTTTTTTTACTCTGGCTAAACTCATAGAACAGCTGCTCTTTTACAAACTTTCCCACAGTCTCAAACGACAGCGGAAGTTTGCCTTCTGCCACTGCTTTTACAGTCTCTCCAAACTCCATCTTTCCCTCCGGAAATAATGTTTCAAGCGCCTCATCTACTTCTTCAAATCCCAGTTCTCCAAAAAGCGCCTGCTCTACCGCCTGCTGTATCTCATCCAGCGACCGCTCCTGATCGATCTCCGACGCCCGCACATCTGCAGCTGCCAGAAAGATATAAAACAAAAGCAGAACTATCCCGAATCTTTTCATATCTCCTCCCGCATGTTTCTGCCCGCATATCTGCTGCGGATCAATGTAAAAACGCATGGATCGTCTCCAGCAGCGCCAGCAGGATCGGCATTCCAAGCGCCAGGATCGTCAGCTTGCTGAAGATCTCAATCTGTGATGCCACCGTCTGATACCCGGCATCTCTGCAGATCCCCGCAGAGAATTCTGCCGCATAAGTGATTCCGACCATCTTTAACAGCGTACCGATATATGCACGGTCAATGGTGATCAGATCGCCGACTGCACGCAGCGTATCCAGGATGATCTCCAGTCTTCCGGCGATATGCAGAAAAATAAAAAGGCTCACTGCCACGCTCATGTAAATTCCGTATTCGGTTCTTCCATTTTTAAACTGTACTGCAAGCAGCGCTCCCGCTACCCCCGCAAGTCCGATCTGCACTGCATTCAACGGATTGCCTCCTCTCTGTGCCTCTGACAGCTGCCGGATCCTTTTTACAAAGAAAATAAACGCTCAATGGAAGTAAACAGTTCCTGGATATAGGGAAGGATCCAGAACAGCACGAGCAAAAGTCCTGCAAGGCTTGTCAGAAACGCCTGCTCTTCCCTGCCGCTGTGCTTTAACACCTGGCACAGCACCGAGACGAGGATCCCGACTGCCGCAATCTTAAAAATAAGCTGAACACTCATGTACTTCCTCCTGCTAGATCAATAAAATCGTAATAAAAATACCGCTCATCACGCCGAGGCAGCCGCACAGTTTCTGTTTTGCCGCCATTCCTTCCCGCACTTCCTGCATCTCCACCTGCAGCTGCTCCAGATAAAGATCGATCGCTCCCTCCTGGGCATGTCCGCCCAGATATCCGATACTGTTTCCAAAATCTTTTAATTCTTCCAGTTCCTCTCTGGTCAGTTTTGTCGCATGCAGTCTCTCCTCCACCGCGCAGGACCAGATTTCAGAAAAAGAACTTCCGGCGCGCCCCAGCAGCTGTTCTGACACCTGCGCCAGAAACAGACCATACGGCGCCTTCACTTTTCCGGAAATATGAAAAAAGGCTTCCCCAAGCGGCGTATGGGTATAAGTAATCTCCTCTCTTAACAGCAGCAGGATCCTGCGCAGCCACTTCAGATCATTTAGATGACGCTTTAAATCTGCCGCCGCCAAATATCCGATCCCACTCGTCCCAAGAAGGATTAAGATCACTCCGATTCCTTTCACACGCACGCTCCTTTCTCATACTGCTCCCGGTAAAGCAAGGTTCCTCTCTTATCATAAATTCCTTCTATCTCCCCGATGTGGATGCCATTTTTCAATACGACATACCGTTCAAACTGTTTCCGCTGGACGAGCTGCTGCAGCACCGGTTTTTTCTGTATCTCTGCCATCGAGGCCCCATGTACTGTCGCCAGCATACAGCATCCACAGTGCATCGCATATTCGATCGCGTGGATGTCCTCCGGCGCCCCGATCTCATCGACCGCAAGAATCTTCGGTGCCATTGACCGGATCAGCATGAGCATCCCCTCTGACTTCGGACAGCCATCCAAAATATCGGTACGGATCCCAAGTGTATTCTGTGCGATGCCAAGATAGCATGCCCCCAGTTCCGAACGTTCGTCCACCACGCCGACACTCGCCCCTCTGATCCACCGGTTTCCATCGGAAATCTGCCGGATCAGATCTCTGAGAAGTGTCGTCTTCCCACAACCCGGAGGCGAGATGATCAGCGTATGGTACAGCTGTCTGTCATATGTAAGATAAGGCAGCACCTTGTCCGCACAGTTTCGGATCTCATGCGCCACCCGGATATTGACGGACGAAATATACTGAATATTTTTGATCTTCCCCTGCTCCATCACAACCTTGCCTGCCATTCCCACCCGGTGTCCCCCTTCCACTGTCAGAAATCCCTGCCGCAGTTCCTCCTCAAATGCATAGAGTGAATAGCTGCTGATATAATCTACCGTCTCCCGGATCTCCGCCTTTGTGACAAGATGCGGTCTCCCATTCTTCGGTAAGATCTGCTCCTCTCCACGGATATATACGATCAGCGGACTTCCCGCCCGCAGACGGATCTCCTGGAGTCCATTGATATCGATCTCTGCCTCGGCAATCACCTGCCGGATCTCTTTTGCCAGGATCTGCATCACCTGCCTGTTTTTCTCGATTGTTCTGTTCATCTTTGTCCACCTCTTAAAACAATATATGAAGGACTTCTCAATTTAGAACTAAATATTTCACCCTCCTGACAAAGAGCCTAAATTTTTACACCCCGTCAAAACACTGCAAAGCATCTGCGGGATATCTCCATGCCAGGGATCTTCCATGCACGCAAAAAAGCCCCGCACAGAAATCTTCTGTGGAAGCTTTTTATCCGATAGGGAATATAAGGAAGGAGACCCTGCCGGCCTGCCGCAGGCACGCTGCGCTTTCGGATCCTCCTTCTCTCTTCTATTTTATTCTGCTACATCTTTGATGGAGAAGCTCATTCTTCCCATCTTATCTTTTCCTAAGCAGACTACTTTGACTTTATCACCAAGTGTCAGCACATCTTCTACGTTTTTGATGCGCTCTTTGGAAATCTTGGAAATGTGTACCATTCCTTCTTTTCCCGGAGCAAATTCAACAAATGCCCCAAATTCTTTGATGCTTACAACTTTTCCTTCCAGCACTTGTCCGGCTTCAAAGTCTGTGACAATGATTGAGATCATCTTCATCGCCTCTTCCATTGCCTCGGCATCCACGCCGCATACAGACACTGCGCCGTCATCTGTGATATCGATCTTTACGCCAGTCTGTTCGATGATCGCATTGATCGTCTTTCCGCGCTGTCCGACAACATCACCGATCTTTGCAGGGTCGATCTGCATCTGGCGGATCTTCGGAGCGTACGGTCCGACAGATTCACGCGGCTCTGCGATCGCCTTGCTCATCACTTCGTCTAAAATGTACGTTCTTGCCTTCTTCGTACATGCGATCGCCTCCTCGATGATCGGTCTTGTCAGTCCGTGGATCTTGATATCCATCTGGATCGCAGTGATACCCTCGTGAGTTCCTGCCACCTTAAAGTCCATATCTCCAAAGAAGTCTTCCAGCCCCTGGATGTCTGTCAGAACGATGTAGTCATCATCTGTCTCCCCGGTTACAAGACCTGCGGAAATACCTGCTACCGCTGATTTGATCGGAACACCTGCAGCCATCAGTGACATGCTGGATGCACATACGCT
>JAPFCT010000370.1 GCA_026169575.1 Faecalimonas sp. | reverse complement strand
TCCTGCAGCAGAAGCTTCTATGTAGGAAAGGATATCACTCAGGAAGATATTAAGGCAAAATATGAAAATGGTATACTTGTTCTTGCAATCCCGAAGAAGGATCAGAAGAAAGTAGAAGCCGAGGAGAAGAAATATATTGCCATCGAAGGATAGAGACGGCAGGTGTGTCAGAACAAACGGGTTTCTGTTACGAATCAAAATAGCAGTGCCCGGTCTTCAGACATACATCATATGAATTGGGACTGCATGATTACAGATTGTGACATGCAGTCTTGTTTTTTACAGAAGATTTTTCAGAACTCTATGGGATCACATACATCTGATAAAATTCGATTGCTGTGAGAAGATCCGGTTCACGAAGAGGCTGACAGTGGAAGATAGAAATGGAAAGGGGAGAAGCAGTTATGGCGGCAAACAAGGATTATTACAAGATTCTCGGGGTAGATAAACATGCAGATGCGGACGCGATCAAGAAGGCATACCGGAAACTGGCAAAAAAGTACCATCCGGATACGAATAAGGAAAATGCTGCTGCAAACGAGAAGTTTAAAGAAGTGACAGAGGCTTACGAGATCCTGCACGATGAAGAGAAGCGAAAACTGTATGACCGGTTTGGATCAGCAGCTTTTGATGGAAGTATGGGGGCAGATCCGGGAGCCTATCAGTCTTATGGAGGACCTGGAGGCTATCAGTCTTATCGAAGTCCGGATGGAAGCTATCAGGAATTCCATTTTGAAGGCGGAAATATGGATGACTTCTTTGATCATATTTTCGGAGGTTCTTTTCAGAGAGAGCGGGGAAGTGGATTTGGACGGCACAGCTATCGCAGGAAAGGTGCGGATGTCACTGCAAACTTAGAGGTGACTTTTGAGGAAGCCGCATTTGGCGGAGATAAAGTAATCTCCTATCAGGATCATGCAGGGCGGGCACAGTCCCTGAAAGTACACATTCCGGCAGGAATTTCTTCCGGCAAGAAGATCCGGCTGAAAGGGAAAGGGCAGGACGGAGTGAATGGCGGGGAAGCCGGGGATCTGTTCCTTGAAATTTCCGTAAAGGATAAGGCAGGTTATGAACGAAAAGGAGACGACATTTACACGACGATCCAGATTCCGTATGCGACAGCAGTGCTAGGCGGGGAAGTGATCGTACCGACACTTTACGGAAATGTAAGCTGCAAGATCCGGGAAGGAACGCAGTCCGGAACAAAAGTGCGGCTGGCCGGAAAGGGGATCGCACATATGGGGCAGCCGTCAAAGAAAGGGGATCAGTATGTGACGATCCAGATCCAGGTTCCGCGGCATCTGAGTGAAGATGCGAGAAGCAAGCTGAGAGCATACCAGCAGGCGGCAGGAAGAGTTGCATAACAATGCTGTCTGTCAGTCACAGTCCAGAAGTGCCAAAGTGTGAAAAATCCGGGCGCGATAAAGTGTAAGGAAGCAGTTGTTATTGGAAAAGCTTTGGTTTATAATAGGGATGTACATGCGGGAAGGGAGTTTTCTCTTCCTGAATGTATTTTCGAAACAGATCAACTTACATTTTATAAGGATGGGAAACATATGATAAAAGTTCAGGAATACAGAGGACATATCCGCAACTGGGAGGCGCTTTGTGAAGAGCTTGGCATTGACAAAAGCTTATCCAGAAGAGAAAGAGAAGAGCGGATTTTAGTCCGGGCATTTGAGACATGGCAGTTTGATATGGCAGCACATTTGTATGGAATGTTTGCATTTGCACTCTGGGACGACGAAGAGAAACAGTTATTCTGTCTCAGAGACCAGTTTGGTACAAAGCCATTTTATTATTATGAGACGGAGGATGGGCAGCTTCTCTACGGCACAACGATCCGTGGCATCCTGGAGCAGCCGGGATTTGTCAAAGAATTAAATGAAGAGATGCTTCAGCTTTATCTCAGCCTGACTTATGTGGCAGGGGAGAATACATTTTTCCGTGGACTGAAGAAGCTGCTTCCTGGCCGCTACCTGCTCTGGAAAGACGGAGTGGTGACGGTAAAGCGCTATTGGAAGCCGGAATTTCATCCGGATGACAGCAAGTCTCTGGAGGAGTGGGCAGATGAGATCCACACAACACTTGGTGAGATCATGAAGGAAGTCAAGACTTCCGACGAGCGGGTGGAATCTTTCCTGTCAGGAGGAGTAGATTCTTCTTATGTACTTGCGATGTCTGATGCAGATACTGCGGATACATGCGGATATGAGGAGGAGCGCTTTGATGAATCTGTGCTTGCGGTAGAGACCGCGCGTATTTTAGACCGAAAGATCTCCAGACGTGTGATCAAGCCGGAAGAATATTTCGATATCGTCCCATATGTGATGTACAATATGGAGCAGCCACTCGGAGATGCCTCCGCGATCGTATTCGCACTCGGATGTCAGGCCACTGCAGAACATACGAAGATCTGTTACTCCGGCGAGGGGGCAGATGAATTTTTCGGCGGCTACAACATGTACCGCAATGCAGAGCGATATGGGGAGAATCTGAAGAATTTCTACGTCGGCAATACGAATATTATGAAGGAAGATGAGAAGAAGAAGATTCTGAAAAAATATGACCCGGATATTCTGCCGATCGAAGTGGCACAGAGCATTTACGAAGAGATGGAAGGGCTTGATCCGCTTACAAAAATGTCCAATATCGATATTCAGATCTGGCTTGAGGGAGATATCTATCTCAATGTGGACAAGATGAGTGAGGCGGCAGGGCTTGAGGTGCGTATGCCTCTGACAGATCTGCGTATTTTTGACATTGCATCGAGAATGCCTTCAAAATATAAAGTAAATGAGGAACAGAATAAGGTTGCATTCCGTACAGCGGCACAGAAGATGCTGCCGGAAGAGATCGCGTTCCGCAAGAAGCTCGGGTTTATCGTGCCGATCCGTATCTGGATGGCAGATGACCGCTATAATCAGGATGTCCGCGCGAAATTCCACAGCGAGATGGCAGAGAAGTTCTTCAATGTAGACGAGATCAATGCGATTTTTGATGAATATGTGGGAGGAAATTCCGATAACTGGAGAAAAGTGTGGACAATCTATACGTTCCTTGTATGGTATGAGGAATACTTTGTAAAGCGCTAAACGGAAGAATGGAGAAATGGTCATGGAAGAAAGAAGAAATCCAGTCGCAGTCATCGCGACAAGGTTTGGGGAGATTCAGGTCGAGTTATACCCGGACGAGGCGCCGAATACGGTGAATTGTTTTATTTCACTCGCGAAAAAGGGATTGTTTGATCGCCGGAAGATCAGAAGGATCGCACCGGGATTCGTGCTGCAGCCGAGTTATTCAGACTTTGACGATGAGCGGTGTGCAATCTCTCTGGACGGAGAATACCGAAACAATGGGTTCGAGAATCGGATTCCGTTTGAGCGGGGGACTGTAGCCATGGGCGGAGAGGGCAATGTGGCATCAGGGAGCTGTTTTTTCATCACACTGACAGATGAGGCAGGCAGACGTCTCGACGGAGCTTATGCAGCATTTGGAAAAGTCATAAAAGGATGGGAAGTTGTAGAACAGATCGCAGCACTTCCGACAGAGAAAGTAGACATCGGGATCCCGGGCGTGGATGTGAATGAACCGATTACGCCGGAATACATGGAGAAAGTGACCGTAGAGACATGGGGAGTCGCTTATGATGAGCCTGTTATTTTAGAGAGAGAAGAAAAAGACAAGTAATAAAAATACAGGCGCATGATCAGATCGAAATAGAAAAACATTAGAGAAAACGTCAGAGAAAGCAAAAAAACTGCCGCGTTTTGGGAACAGACGATCCTTGAACGACGGCAGTTTTTTCAGTGATTTTTCTGGGAAACTGCGAAAGCCAGCTATGCAGAGTAGATTCCCTGCACCGTGATCCGCTTAAAAAATCTGGAGAGTCCGAGTGTCACGGTCTCCTCCATGCGCTGTGGGATGCGGCGGATCAGGACTTCCCCAAGCGGATGCGGGAAGGACTGAAAATGATCTGCCTTTAATGAGGCAGTTTCCGCTGCATCGATAAATCTGGCTGAAATCTCCAGCCTGGAGCCGCCTCAGGTGTGGCAGAGCATAGAAGAGATCAGGATGTTTTCTTTGTGATGTTCTTTCATATAGTCGGCAAGACGTTCGTCTAATTGAATGTTCATAAGTGTATTCCTCCTTGTGATATTAGTGTGCCGCCGGATTCGCTTTCTATTGGGTAAAATGCAGGTGATGTGGGAGACACTGTCTTTGTTGGCTTTATCATCGCAGAAACAGAAAAAATTTTCTGTAATGAAGTCACAAACAAAAGAACTAGATAAGTATATTGTTTTGGGTGTATAATAAGAAAGAAATACCAGTGTGATTCACAGACGAAGGGAACAGGACTTTGTTTACTGGCATTTGCAGAATCGAAAGAAAGAAGGAGGAGATTCAGATGAAAATTGCAGTAACATATGAAGAAGGAAAGGTGTTTCAGCATTTTGGACACACAGAACACTTCAAATTCTATGAGGTGGAAGACGGAAAAGTTACAACGAGCCAAGTTGTAGATACAAACGGAAGCGGACATGGGGCGCTTGCAGGGCTGCTTGCGGAGAATCAGGTGGATGTTTTAATCTGCGGCGGGATCGGAGGCGGTGCGCAGGCAGCTCTTGCGGAAGCAGGAATCAGACTTTATGGCGGAGTGACCGGAGAGGCAGATCAAGCGGTTGAGGCATTTTTAAACGAAGCGCTTTCGTATGATCCGGATGTGAAATGCAGTCATCATGAAGGAGAACACGAGCATCATGAGAACTGTGCAGGCGGCGGATGTGGAAGCGGTCATTGCGGACATCAAGAGAATAGATAAGAAGAACAGCAGGCTGCCGGGAGACTGGCAGCTTGTTTTATAATCTATTGACATAATCTATATGCTTATTTATAATATCAATTTGAATTGTATTTATTTTGCTGCTAGGCTAAAGAGGAATAGAAAACAGTACTATAAAACATACTAATAGTAGGAGGAACAAAATGAAAAACAAATTAGTTAGTTTACTTTTGATCGCTGTGATGACAACTGCTGTGTTATCCGGCTGTGGTTCCAAAGCAGATGAAAGTGGAACGGGTAAAAAAGACGATAAAAAAGAAGCACAGTCGATTACATTTATGGCGCCGGACTGGGCGATCCCGACAGATGAACAGCTTGATGCGTTTACAGAAGAAACGGGAATCGAAGTGGTAGTAAATGAAGTCGGATGGGATGATATTCGTGAAAAAATGGTTACTGCATCTGCAGGAGGACAGGCTGTTGCAGACGTTGTCGAGGTAGACTGGTCATGGGTTGGTGAATTTTATGCTGCCGACTGGTTAGAGCCTCTGGAGGTCTCTGAGGAAGTGAAAGCAGACATGCCTACGCTGGAGACATTTACAAAGGACGGAAAAGTGCTTGCGATGCCATATGCAAATGACTACCGCTTATCTTACTATAATACGGAACAGTTTGCAGAAGCCGGTATCACAGAGGAGCCTCAGACATGGGACGATGTTCTCGAAGCGTGCAGAAAGTTAAAGGAAACGGGCACAGTGGAATATCCTTTTGCGATTGCGTTAAATGCAGAGGAAAAGACAACGACATGTCTGATGTGGCTTGCATACACAATGAATGGTGTTGTCTATAACGAAGACGGCACATTAAATAAAGAATCTGTGACAGAAGCTTTAAAATATATGGAAACTTTGATCCAGGAAGAACTGGTAGATCCGGCAGATAAGACTTCTTCCGGTATGGATGCCTATAAACGTCTGACTGGAGGAAGTGCAAGTTTCCTGACAGGACCGACTTCTTTCGTATCCAGAAGCACAAACCCGGAGGAATGCAGTGTTGTCGGACAGATCACACCGATCCTCACACCGGGAAAAGAAGGAAAATCAGAAGTGACAATGGCGCTTCCGGAAGCTCTGGGCGTGACAAAGTTTTCAAAAAACAAAGAAGCGGCAAAAGAGTTTGTAGAGTGGTATACATCTGCTGACATGCAGAAAAAATTAAACGAGACAAACAGCGCCATTCCGACGAGAAACTCTGTACTGGAAGAACTCATCAATGACGGCAAGATCCAGAATGCCGGAGCGATGCTGGAAGAGGCGAAGTTAATTGCTTCTCCATTCCCGGATGGCGTACCGTCTTACTACGCGGAGATGAGCCATGCAATGTACAATGCGATCAACAAGATGGCTCTTGGTGAACTGACAGCCGAAGAAGCTTTCAAAGAGATGGACACTAAGATTGCCGAATTAGCAGGACAAGAGTAATGAGAAAAAAGATTTTACCATATCTTTTACTGACACCCATGATGCTGATCATGGGTGTATTAGTATTTTATCCGATTGCGGCGACGTTTTCCTACAGTTTGAAGAACTGGAAGCTGACTGCGCCAAACGACATTCATTTTATCGGATTTGACAATTATATCAATATTTTAAAATCAGATTCTTTCTGGTACAGTTTACAGAACACGTTGTTTCTTCTGCTTGTGATCGTATTGGGAACAACGCTCTTCGGGGTGCTTCTCGCGCTGTTTTTAAATATTGAAGTAAAGTTTTCGGGCGTGCTTCTTGCAGTTGCGATCCTTCCATGGGCATTACCGCCTTATGTAAATGGAATTTTGTGGAGATTTATCTTCAATCCGGGATATGGACTGATGAACAAGCTGCTGATCGGAGCCGGGCTGGTGGACAAGCCGGTTGAGTGGCTGAATGCAAGGTGGACGCTGCTCCTTGTTGTGTCTGTCGTAGTGATCTGGAGAAGCATTCCGTTTATGGCGCTTGTATGTCTTGCCGGAAGACAGTCGATCCCGCATGAACTATATGAGGCGGCAAAGATCGACGGTGCAAATGCTCCGAATATTTTCCGGCGGATCACGCTCCCGCTGATGCTGCCATTTATCGGAATCGGGGTGACGTCCACTTCGGTGACGGCGATCAACGTATTTGACGAGATTGTTGCGCTGTCAGGATACAGCGATCTGGGGAAAAATATCCTCGTAGAAAGTTATCTGACTACCTTTAGTTTCTTAGATTTCGGAAAAGGAAGCGCAGTCACCTATCTTGTGATGTTCCTTGCGGCAATCCTGGGCATCTTCTATCTGCGGAGTCTGAATAAGGAGGTGGAATACTAATGAAATGGCTGAAAAAAGCAGGATATATTCTGGTTTTACTCGTATTCCTCACACTGACGCTCGGACCGTTTATTTGGGCATTTATTTTGTCGATCACCCCGGAGCATGCGATGCTTGCAAAGACGACAGCGATTCTCCCGGAAACGGTCACCTGGAAGAACTATATTGAATTATTCGGAGGAAGCAGAAAAGGGGAGCTGCTATTTACCGGTATCCGGAACTCATTAAAAGCGGTGGGGATGACTTTGCTTGTCGGGATCCCGATCTGCCTGATGAGCGCCTACACGTTAAGCCGTATGGAATTTAAAGGGAGAAAACTGATCCGGAACCTGCTTCTGATCACGATGGTAATCCCCGTGATGGCCACGATCATTCCGCTGTTTCGGATATTTGTTGCGAGACAGCTGTTAGATAATGTATTCTGGCTGAGCCTTGTCTATGTAAGTTCCTACCTTCCGATGATCACATGGCTGATGTCGAATTATTTTTCTACGATACCAAAGGAATTGGAGGAAGCGGCAGTGATCGACGGCTGTGGAAGATTTGCGGTCTTCCGGAAGATCATCCTTCCGATCTCGTATCCGATCATTCTTTCAGCGGCGCTGATCATATTTTTAAATACATGGAATCAGTTTCAGATCCCGCTGATCCTTGCTTCGTCGATCGAGACAAAGCCGGTTGCGATCGTGGTGTCTGAATTTATGACGAAGGATTCCGTTCAGTATGGACTGACTGCGGCGGCAGGAATCCTTGCGGTGATCCCTCCGGCGGTTACTGCACTGATTTTCCGGAAGTTTTTGATCTCCGGAATGATGCGCGGGTCTGTAAAAGGATAGAGGGGATAAGAAAAGAGCGAAAAAGGCATTTTATAGAAATATGAGATGTCTTTTTTGCTTTTTGCTATGGATTGCTTTCGCATAAAATATAACCATGATGTAAATTTGCTTGTATATAAAAATTCCTTCCTGTATGGTAGAAATGTGCTATAGGAATTGCACAGAAGAAAATGATATATAAGTAATTACCTATCGATTGTATAAAACATATGTATTTTACAAATGATGTACAGTGTGATAAACTCAGTTCAGAAACAAGGACATCGAAGGATGTCGGTTCAGAAAACTGAGGAGGCTTTTATGAAAAAGGATTATAGTAAACTATGGGTGTTATTTAAGTCAATGTTCGTACTGAGTGCGTGTACATTTGGCGGGGGATTTGTCATTGTATCTCTGATGAAGAAGAAATTTGTGGAAGAATTGCAGTGGCTGGAGGAGGATGAGATGCTTGATGTGACGGCGATCACGCAGTCGGCGCCGGGACCGCTTCCGGTCAATGCCTCGGTCATCATCGGATACCGGATCGCGGGAGTTGTCGGCTCCCTGACAGCGATTCTTGGAACGATTCTTCCGCCGATGATCATTATTTCTATCATCTCACTGTTCTATGAACAGTTCCGCACGAATCCGTATATCAGCACAGCGCTTCAGGTCATGCGGGCAGGCGTGGCAGCAGTCATCTTCGACGTAGTGATCAATCTTGCAGGAAATGTTGTGAAGACAAAGCGGGTGCTGTATATTTCCATGATGGTCGTTGCTTTTATCGCAACCTATCTGCTGGATGTCAGCGCAATGATCATTATTCTGACATGTCTTGGAATCGGTCTTCTTGACCTTGCTGTGGGAACTGTGAAGAAAAAGAACGGAGGAGTTGCATAATGTTATTATTAAAATTATTCTTTGCTTTTATACAAGTTGGTATGTTCAGCGTAGGAGGCGGGTATGCGGCAATTCCGCTGATTCAGGAACAGATCGTCAATATTTACGGGCTGATGACGCTGGAAGAATTTTCAGATCTGATCACGGTTGCAGAGATGACACCGGGACCGATTTCCATCAATTCAGCAACATTTGTAGGAATGCGGATTGCCGGGATTCCGGGTGTCCTGCTTTGCTCGATCGGATGTATTATCCCGTCCTTTTGTATCTGTTTGATTCTTGCACATTTCTACTATAAATATCGCTCGGTTGGGGGAGTGCAGGTGGTGCTCGGTGCAATGCGCCCGGCGGTTGTGGCTCTGATCGCTTCTGCAGGAGCATCGATTTTGATGCTTGGATTATTTCAGGCAGAATTGAGAGAAGTTGTGTTTAGCGATCTTCGGATCGTAGAGCTTGGGATCTTTGCAGTGTCGCTGTTTATCCTTCGGAAATATAAGGCGAGCGCGATTGCGATCATTCTGGGAAGCGGTGTAGTAGGAACGGTGATCTATGCGCTGATGGGAGCCATCTAAGCAGATCGGTAAATGTAAGTGGCATAGAGAAAGACAGAAGGG
>JAPFCT010000062.1 GCA_026169575.1 Faecalimonas sp. | reverse complement strand
TATAAATTTCGATTTGCTAATAATAGCTGACACACAGAATAAAACTACAAAGAACAATAACTATATTGTTCATACGGATGAAAGTGAGTTTTTTTCTAGAAAAGAATTTTCTGAAATCGCTTCAACATTATTTTATATTTTTGGTTATGCCAAAGTTTTTTACTCAGAATTGGATTTCATAAAATTTGTGATGGATGAGCATCCCTCATCCACAGAATGTTACATATATAATTTTAGCAGAGATGGAATAGCTGAAGGGAAAAAATCATTAATCCCTGCTTTTTGCGATTTATGTGGTCTTAAATATACTGGATCAAATGCTTTTACTATATCCTTATTGAGAAATAAATGGATTTTTACACAGGTACTTTCTAATATGGGGATATTAACACCAAAATCTGTTCTTTATACATTTAATAATCATAATATATTAGAACCTTTTTTGGATACGACAATACTTTTAAAGAATATTCATGAATCAGCAAGTATAGGCTTGCTTACAGACAATAAAATATATTTAACAAAAGAAAAATTGAAAACAGTTGATATGACACTACAACGGATGAACACTAAACAACTACTCATACAAGAATATATTAGCGGCCTAGAATGTGAAGTTTTAGTAATACAGTTTAAGGGAAAGTATTATGCACTTGAGCCAGTGGAAATTGTTATAAATGGTAATGATTTTTTAGATTCCTTAACATCAAACCTATATGATTATTCGTTTAGAAAATTATCCGATAGTTTGAGTCCAGTAGTAATAGAACAAATAAAAAAACAAGCAGTTAAAGCTGCACAAATTTTAAGCATTAAAGACTATGCGAGATTTGATTTCCGTATAGAAAAAGACCAGCCATATCTTATCGATATAGCTGGAACACCATATACTATAAAACATAGCTCGGTAGCGTTTCTGTTTGAAAATATAATGCATTTAGATTATAAAGATATTTATAAGACAATAATGGCGTGTTCTTTTTCAAATTATGATATACTTCAATCATAAGATGTATATTGCAAATCAGATAGCATAAGCCCCCGGCAGAAAAAAGAAGCCAATTCACTAGATCGTCGTTTCAAAGGTACTAGATTATTACAAAAATCATATCCATCTAATATTTGACGATTCAAAATAATCTCTTTTAGCGCAAGAAGTTTCTTATCCCAAAAAACTTCTTGCTTTTTAAATAATGATGGAACAAAATCATCTAATGAATTAGTAATTTTTGTTGCACTCTCCCATTTTTCTTCTAATATATATCTATATATTTCAAACCAAGCAAAATAATAACGATAAAAGTCATCCACATCATCATCTTCAATATTTGACACATCATCACAATCCATTAAATGCTCCAAATATTTTTTGAATTTGAGATATTCTGAAATATTACCATAATAAAGATTTAGTGAACATATATTAGTAAGAATAATAAATTCTGTTGCACATGAAATACGTTGTAATTGTTTTCTTAATTTTTTGACAGTTTTTTTTGCATATCTAAAGCAATATTTTTTTGCATGGGATTGTTCATACCTAAGAAAATCTGCTATTATCATGTTATTTAGTATTTTCTGAGGGTACGGTATTGATATTTCATTTTCTAAAGAAACTTGCATAGCTTTTCTGCATGCCTGTATAGCTTCATTATATTTTTGTATAACTATGTCTGTTCCTGCTTCACAGATTAATGTGATACAATATTCATCCCAGATTTGATTGTCATAAAAATACTTTTTTGCTTTGTCATAATAAATATTACATTGCGTCTGGTTTACAAACAGAAACGCTTTCCGATTAAATACATTCTCCATATATTTAGCAATGCTTTTACTAGATTGAGAGGTTTGTATATTCCCGCTAAGTGAGAGGCTAAGATCGTAGATCTGTTTAAATAACTCTGTGTCGTTCAAAACATCTAAGATATAGGGTGCAATATCATAGATAATCCTAAGTTTCAAAACAGTTTCATCAACGATAGGCATCTCTATAGGATATTGTAATAGGACTAAATATATAGGTTCTTCAGCATACTGAACGAGCTGACTTAATATTTGTTTCAATTGTAAATACCAAGGTTTATAATTCCTATACATAAAATGGAAAAAAGCTCTTGCCAGTTCTGCCTTTAAGGGAATCTCAAAATAATCTTTTTGTAAATTACGGTACATCCTATTAAGTTTATCATAATCCGATTCCCCTTCACGTAGGGTATTGTAAAATGATCTTATTGTTTCAAAATCATTATAGTAATAGGAATCTTTTTCTTTTCCAATCAACCTTTCAATTTTTTTGATTTGTTCCAAATTATTAAAACTAAGTGCTTCTGAATAGGAAAGTATAAGAAGGGCAAAAATATCATCTTTCAAATATCCATTGTATGCCCATAAATAGTATGCTCTTAAATAATATTGATCTTGTTCCTTGTTACTATAATAATTGTAATAATCTAAATATCTTTCCTTATTCTTATCATTCAGTTCTTTCTTCAGAATTTTTTGTATTTCATCACAAGCGAAGGAATAAAAGTTCAGCGAGTTTTTTTTCAGCAACGCTTGCTTTTGAGCTAGATATAGACTCTCTCGAACAGTATTTGTTCCTTTATGTGTTATGCTTGCAATTTCTTGACTACCAAAGTTTTTTAGGCTAATTGAGGAAGACAAAATGATGTCTTCCATATCATATTCATTTACATTTCTAGTTAGACCGTTCTTTTTAAGCTCACCCAATCTGTATGTAACCACTGAATCTAAGGCTCTAAAAAAATCAACATTTTGCTCTACTAAATCTATATACAGAAAATCGACTAATTTTAAATTAGACGCACATATTTTTTTGATTTGTTTAATTTTGTCCTCTATGTCCTTTTTCCTTACAATTATTTTATGTTTTTCAGTTAGATATTGTAAAATATCATTTTCATCATAGTCTTCCAATATATTTTTTTCGATTGTAGAACAAACTAGAAAATCCTTTATGCATGAATCATCAACATTACTTATGAGAAAATATAGATGATGTTTAAACGTACTTTCGAGAGTAGTTATATTCTTCATTAGTAATTCAATCAGATATTTTACTTTATTATCTAACTTAGAGTAATCGGGTAGGCAAATTAATAAATCAGAAGAAAATCTTTTTTTAAGAAGATTAGATATTTGATTAAATTGGCTATCATTTTTTTTAGTTGATACCGATGCCGCTATATCAACTCCAATCCCCCAGCGTATTGGTAATGAAATAGTAGTTTCAATATTATCTACAGAACTCTTAGAAGAATTTTCATATAAAGATAATTTGTCTCCTTCAGCAATATATACTTGTAATTTGTTATTATGTCTATTTTTGCTATATATTCTATTGATAACTTCAAATACTACATGTGATTTTCCTGATCCATGATTGCCTAGAATAATGGTAGCCTTTGAGGCTGATGCAGTAATATATTCTTGAGTCAATTTCTCTATTAACTTATTTCTACCTTCTAAATTTTTATATCTATGTTCTTTCATATCTTTATTACAAATAAACCTTCAATAAAATAATATTGGATAATAAGGTATTATCTAATATCATTCAGATACCGGATAACTACTAATTATCTTTTAACGTTCATGAAGCTAAGAATAAGAAACTCTATTTTTCATCTTATAGGCTTTGAATTTACGCTCAATGAGAAACCGTATGGAAAAGATGAAGTGTTCAGTAGAACAGCAATGGAAAGGGGTGAAAATTCCTGAAGAAGAAAAGAGCAAAATTTAGATGAATAAGAAAGTATAAAAGTACAAAATATATAAATTTTGAAAATAGTGAGGTGAGCAGTGTTCTGGCTGCTCCCTTTATTGTGTGGTATGGATAACTACGCATACTTTTTGAACAAAATTCTAAAGCTGTCTAGTAGTAGAAAAGATATAGACGAAAGTAGAGCGAAATCACAAGATAGAGTTGGGGAAGAAATAGATCTTCTTTACTGTCGAAAGAGAAGGATTATCCAGTAGAAAATAGTCCGATTTTACGTTAATAAATTGTGTACACTTGAGTTTCCGCAAACTGTAATTTAAAAATGAATAGGTATTCCCAAAGTCTCTACCTGCTGACTTTTTGAAATAATCAGAATAGCAGTTCTGTGATTAGATGCACTTTAATAAGCCCCGCTGAAACCGGACTTTGGGAGACGTATTTTTCCTCTGCTTAAACAACCAGCTTAAGGCAGAGCTGGCGGTATGCCGGCCGTTTTGTCCGGAACCATAACCTGGTACCTTCTTTTGCATACGACAGTATGCCAGAGATGCCTTTTGCCAGCCGGTAATAATAGAAAGATATTTTTTCTTTTATAGGATTTGCGGTCTTTATAACCACAACTTTAAGGGCATTCGTTTCCGGCTTCATGGAAAAATGGGCAAGGAATGCCATACATAAAGTAATATAAAAATTTAAAGCATTGATCGCTTTCAGCTTCCGTACCCGGAAGTTTTCAAATTGAAACAGCTGTTTTTTACTGCGGAAATATTCTTCAATGCGCCATCTGGAAAAATAAAGCTTTGCGACCTTTATCACATCGTCTTTCGATTTGATTTCTTTGTTTGTTGCAAGCATCATAGGTTGGTCAGTAATGCCGTAAACAAGGACTAAATTAATATCTTTTCTGGCTGCCGTGATCTGTACTTTCACATGGGTAAGCTAAGCTTCGTGCTTTTTCCCTTTGTAGAACAGTGGCAGTTTTACTTTACCTTTTCTCCGGTTGCGGAGTTCTGTGGCAGGGAGCCACTTATTATGGTACAAGAGTTTCCGTTTTGTTGTCAGACGGATGACATAATCTTGATTCATGGAATCCAGCTTGAGAAACATTTTGTTATCGTCATAGCCCCGGTCCATGACAAAGGTTGCTTTTTGGAATAATGCAGCTGCACGCTCCATAGC
>JAPFCT010000414.1 GCA_026169575.1 Faecalimonas sp. | reverse complement strand
CTCTACATATCCTTTCAGTACAGAAAGTGGTGTTCGTAAATCGTGTGAAAATGCTGCTCGCATCTGCTTTTGCTCATCCAGCATTTTCCACATTACTTGATTATTTTCTTTTAGTTGTTGACGCATCTTATCAAATGTTTCGCACAACTGTCCCATTTCATCGTCCTTCTCATATTCTACATAAAAATTCAAGTCTTGTTTCCCGATTTTTTCTGCACTATCTACTAAAATATCAAGTGGTTTCTTTAACCTGCATTTATAAAACCGGTTTAAGACTATGAATACACTACCAAATGAAACTATTAACATACTCCATGTCTGTAATAAATTCAAAATTTCTATCCGTATCTTATCCCCATTTGATAGGCTCTGAGTACTCCCTATCGGAATCGGCGGTATATCACCAAATTTTTCCGAATACTCATTTTGAAACTCATATAATTCTTGTTTGTCTTCTGTATATTTTAACCAAATTCTTTGCTCAGCTTCATACGCTCTATCTTTTATAACTGTCGATAAAATCAGAGAAATAATCAATGCCATTGCCAAGTGTAAAAATAGCGATGTCTTTATTGATTTTTTCTTTGCAAAACCCATTTATATCCACACCCCCAAACTGTTTCAATGTATTCACATTCCGTACTCAATTTTAATTTATTCCTAATACGTCGAACCAATTCCGTTACAATCTTATTGTCTCCAGTACGATCCATTCCCCATAATTTTTCATAAATCATTTCTCGATCAAAAATCTGCCCCGGATAGTTTGATAACAATTCAATAATATCAAACTCCGACCTTGTAAATATAATTTCATGATTATCAAAAAATATCTGACGACTGCTATAATCTATGTAAAGTCCACCATCAAACCGAAAAGACTTCTTCGCTGTCCTCCTTTTTTCTCGACGCAGATGTGCTTCTATCCTTGCCTGCAGTTCTGCTAAAGAAAACGGTTTCACAATATAATCATCTCCTCCGGAACGCAGACCTATAATCTTATCCATTTCCGTTATTCTTGCTGTCAAAAAAAGAATGGGGCAGTCTAATATATCTCGGATTTTTTCACATACTTCAAGACCGTCAATTCCCGGCAAGTTAATATCCAATAAGATCAAATCTGGATTCTGCTCTACTTTCTTAATTGCAGTTTCTCCATCATACGCTGTTAATACTTGGTATTTTTCCATCTCTAAAAAATCTTTTATCATTTTTACAATTTTTCTATCATCATCAACTACTAATATTGTATCAGACATATCACATCTCTCCTTTTTATATTTTTAGTATGCCATATAAAAGTCTATAAATAAACTATAATTGTATTTTCTGCCATACTTCTAAGTATTCCCCCTTCTCAATTCCATATATGGTGTTTTTTATTTGACATGTACTATAT
>JAPFCT010000339.1 GCA_026169575.1 Faecalimonas sp. | reverse complement strand
TAATAATTCAGCCAGTTTGTATACAGATCATTCGCATGTGACCGCCAGGACAATACGGGTCTTCGTTCGCAGTCATCTTCCGGATAATAATTCTTTGGAAGTGCGATCGGAAGTCCTTTTTCTTTGTCTCTCCTATATTCTGCGTGAAGTGTCATCCGGTCATATTCCGGATGTCCCATGACAAAGATCTGTCTACCGTCTTCTGCCATCACAAGGAATACACCTGCTTCCTCTGATTCTGCCAGGATTGTAAGACGTTCCTCCGCTTCGATCTTTTCTTTCGGAATTGTCGTATGTCTGGAGTGAGGCGCCATAAAGTAATCGTCAAACCCTCTTACAAGCGGAATTTTCCGGTTTTTGACGCGATGCTCAAAAATCCCAAACAGCTTTTGTTCTAACGGTACTTTTTTCAGACCGTAATGATAGTAAAGCCCCGCCTGCGCTCCCCAGCAGATGTGAAACGTTGAGGTCACATGGGTTTTCGTCCATTCCATGATCTCCTTTAACTCTTCCCAGTAATCCACTTCCTCAAAATCCATCTGCTCCACCGGAGCTCCGGTAATGATAAATCCATCAAATTTTTTCGCCCTGATCTCCTCAAACGGTACATAAAACTGATTCAGATGGCTTGTTGCGGTATTCTTCGATTCATGGCTGGAAACATTTACAAATGTGACATCAACCTGAAGCGGTGTGTTGGACATAGAACGGAGAATCTGAAGTTCGGTATCCTGCTTAAGCGGCATCAGGTTCAAAAGACCGATCTGGATCGGACGGATATCCTGATGGACTGCCCGGTATTCGTCCATGACAAATATATTTTCCCTCTCCAGTATCTCCTTTGCCGGCAATTCATTCTGTACCCGGATCGGCATCTTACTTCTCCTCCTCTTTTTCGTCTTTGTGCGGCTCTTCTTTTCTATAATAATGTTCTTCCAGAATCTGGCGCTGCTCTTTATTTACATGGATAAACGCGCCGGACTCGGCATCTACATAGCTCATATCATCATAAACTGCAGAGTCTGTCGGCAGATGCTTTTTCTCCAGCTTCTGATTGATAAACATCTGAAACAGATAATAAATGACTGCAAAAGTCGGTACACCCATGATCATTCCGACAAATCCGAACAATCCTCCTCCAAGCAAAATCGAAAATACAACCCAGAATGCTGACAATCCGGTAGAATCTCCGAGGATCTTTGGTCCGATGATGTTTCCGTCCAGCTGCTGTAAAAAGATGATAAAAACTAAAAAGTAAAGTCCCTTGATTGGATCTGTCAAAAGAAGCAGGATCGCACTCGGGATTGCACCGATGTATGGTCCGAAAAATGGGATCACATTTGTGACGCCGACGATCACGCTGACCAAAAGGGTATATGGCATATCAAGGATACTAAGTCCGATAAAGCACAGCACACCGATGATCGCTGAATCGATGATCTTTCCAATGATAAATCCTCCAAAAATCTCGTTTGATTTTCTTGTAATATGTAACACCAGATTGGCTTTCTCCGGCTTCATCACCGCATATACCACTTTTCTTGACTGACCTGCAAATGTTTCTTTGCTGAACAGTACATACACCGAGACAATAATTCCGATCACAATGTTCATCAGCTCATTGACTACACTGATCACCCCTTCTGTCAGTCCGGAGATCCATATGTTGATCTGTCTCAGCAGATCACTGCGGATCCAGTTTTCAAAAAATGCTGTCGTTTCTGTCAGCACATTTTTTGTTATGAGCGCAAGTGTAGAATCGTCAAATTCCATCTTGCTCAACCGTTCCATCCACACATTCAGCTGCTCCGGCACAGTGTAGACCATGTTCCGTATACTCCGGTATAATTCCGGCAGGATCATATTGCAAAGTGCGACGATCAATGCCCCGGCGAAGATCAGCGCGGTAAAAATCCCCACACTTCTCGCAAATTTCCGGAGGCGTTCTTCCTTTTTCACCTTATCCT
>JAPFCT010000424.1 GCA_026169575.1 Faecalimonas sp. | reverse complement strand
TCCTTCTTCCTCTTTTTTCTTCATTTCCCCCTGCACGATCAGAATTGATAAAAGAAACAACCCTGCGTATGTAAAAATAAAGCCCCAGTTTCTTTTAATGATCAAAAGATATCCTTTAAATACTGTCATATCGTTTCCTCCTCATCACAATGCAGCTGGCCGCCAGCAAAAATATGCCGATCCCAAACAGTGTAGCCACGTTCTTCCAGTATCTTGCCAGATCCTCATAGACTGTCATACTGAAAAGCCCGTCTGAAATCAGCGCTACGGGATTCAGGGCATTAAAAAGCGGACAGAATTTATCAACGATATCTCTCATGTTCTGTATCATGAGCCCTCCGAAAAAGCTGAGCAGCATCGTGATCAATGAGAGAAAATTCATTCTTCGTACCCCGGAACTTCTTCCGATGCTTCCAACGATGATCCCAAACGATACGCCGATCATTCCTCCTGCCATGCAGAGAAGCAATAGTTTTCCATTGTCATCTCCAAGCGGTATCTTTAAGATTCCTTTCAGATAAAAAATCAGAATCCCAAGATTTACAAAATGGATTCCATATACGACAAGGAAATCTGCCAGGATGATTTTCCCTCTGGAAAGATAGCCGGTATTTCTTCGCATCCCTACTGACGACTGGTCTGCATTACTCGTGACAGACACTGAAAAGCCGAGGTCACACCCGAACATACATGCCATTCCGATCAGTGCAAAGAAATATTCGACAAGCGAATTCATCACCGTTCCTCCAAGAGAAGTCTCCGACACCCGGTCTTTGTATCCTTCCATAGATCTTACCATTCCTTTCAGCCTTTCCGGATGTTCTTCTGCAACTTGTTCGATCAGCCGTTCATTGGAATTATACTGTTCTAAGATTGTTTCCAGGATGCTTGAAGCAACTCCGTTGGATGCAACTGTCAGTGTCCGCTCCTCTCCATCCGTATAAATTCCATCCACCCTTCCACCGGCAAGCGCACGCTCTGCCTCCTTCGCATCCATAATGTGAAGGCTTAACAGATCTTTAGCGCCGTCCAGAAATTCAAGAAAAGGAGAACCTTCTTCTGCGACTACTGCCACATCAAACTGTTCCAGCTCAGGATCTTCTGCATTTTTCCAGAAACCAAAATAATAAAGGGTCCCGAGGATCAGTGGGAACAGAAGCGCCCAGAACATCAGTGACCGCATCCGGAGTATCTGGCGAAAGCGGTATTTTATTAAATGCAACATGTTCTCCCCTCCTAATCTCTGAGTCCCTTCCCGGTAATCTCAAGAAACACATCATTCAGTGTCGGCTGTTCTGAGAAGACTCTTCCAAACAGAATCTTCTCCTGCGAAAGATAGCCGAGAAGTCGGAGCAGATTTCCGCCATCCTCCGTACATTGTACCACCAGGCGCTGTTCGCGATAACATACAGAAAATACATGAGGCAATGCACGGATTTTCGCAAGTTGTCTTTCCTTTAAAACAACCGCATCGACCGTGATCTTCTCTCCGGTCTTTACCATTCTTTTTAAACTTTCCTTCGTTCCGGTCGCCAGACATTTTCCCCGGTCCAGAATGGAGATTTTTGTACAGATCTGCTCTACTTCCTCCATATAGTGTGAAGTATAAATGATCGTACTTCCATTTTTGTTCAGATCTTTGATCCCCTCCAGAATCTTATTTCTGCTCTGCGGATCGACCGCCACCGTCGGTTCATCCAAAATGATCAGACGTGGTTTATGTGCGATTCC
>JAPFCT010000368.1 GCA_026169575.1 Faecalimonas sp. | reverse complement strand
GTTGCAGGCAGAGGCGTGGGAGGCGCTTTGCAAAGTATGAGTGATCCATACAGAAAGGCAGAAGATATGACAGACTATCAGAAGATATTAAAAGGACAGAGAGAATATTTTCAGACACAGGTGACAAAGGATGTTTCATTTCGTCTGGTTCAGCTGAGAAAGCTGTATCAGTGGATCGAGGAGCATGAGACAGAGATTGAGAAGGCATTGTGGGAGGATCTGAATAAGGCTCCTTTTGAGGCTTATGCCACAGAAATAGGAATTGTGAAAGAGGAGATCCGGTATGCAGCCAGACATTTGAAGGAATGGGCTTCGGTGCAGAAAGTCCCGACACCGGTCACACAGTTCCCATCAAGGTCGCGCATTTATGCGGAACCGTACGGGGTAGTGCTGATCATGTCTCCGTGGAACTATCCGTTTCAACTGACGGTCGCACCGCTTGTGGCGGCGATCGGAGCGGGAAACTGTGCTGTGTTAAAGCCATCCGCCTACTCCCCGCATGTCTCGAAACTGATCCGCAGTATGACAGAAGAGCTTTTTACACCGGGATATGTCTGCTGCATAGAAGGAGGCAGGGCGGAGAATGAGAGTCTGCTCAGTGAGAAGTTTGACTATATCTTCTTTACGGGAAGTGTAGAAGTAGGGAAATATGTGATGAAGAAGGCGGCGGAGCATCTGACTCCGGTCAGTCTGGAACTCGGCGGAAAGAGTCCGTGCATCGTCGATGAGACTGCCAATCTGAAGCTGGCGGCAAAGAGGATCGTGTGGGGAAAATTTCTAAATGCAGGGCAGACGTGTGTGGCGCCTGACTATGTGCTTGTGCATAAGAGCGTGAGAAAGAAACTGCTATTTTATATGAAGCGGATGACGGAAAAGCTGTATGGAGCGCATCCGTGCAGCAATAAAGAATATCCGAAGATCATCAATGAGAAGCATTTTGAGAGCTTGTGCGGATATATTGACCAGCGGTATACGGTGACTGGCGGGGAGTGGTCAAAGAAGACCGGGAAGATCGCCCCTACGATTCTGACGCGGGTATCGTGGGAGAGTCCGGTAATGCAGGAAGAGATTTTCGGTCCGATCCTTCCGGTGCTTGTGTATGAAGATCTGGACGAGGCGATCGCGCAGATCAACAGCCGTCCAAAGCCTTTGGCATTGTATCTCTTTACAAGAAGCCGGAAGGCGGAGCGGAAGGTGCTTGGACAGATTTCCTATGGGGGAGGATGTATCAATGACACGGTTGTCCATCTGGCCACATCTCATATGCCGTTTGGCGGGGTGGGCGAGAGCGGAATGGGATCTTATCACGGGAAAGCAGGGTTTGATACATTTACCCATAAAAAGAGCATTCTGAAAAAGGCGATGTGGCTGGATCTTCCGGTCAGATATCCGCCATACAAAGGACATTTAAGTCTGCTAAAGAAGTTGATGTAAAATTTGTCACCTGATTTTTGGCAAAAATTTTATTTTATCCAAACTCTTGACAAAGAGTCAAAAGAAAAAGAGCTGGCGGCAGATCAAATCTTCCAATCTGCCATCAGCTCTGTTTTAATCACGTAATACAAGTACTGCTTTTTAATTATGAAATATCAAAATAATATATATAAATAAAAGGCACAGTAAAGATTCTGATTAAAGTTTTACGACATTGATTGCCTGAGGTCCTTTAGCGCCTTCTGTCACTTCAAATTCGACTGCCTGACCTTCTTCAAGAGTCTTGAATCCTTCCATGTTCAGACCAGAGTAATGTACAAATACATCGTTTCCAGCTTCATCAGAGATGAATCCATACCCTTTTTGGTTGCTAAACCATTTTACAGTACCTTTGTTCATGATGTTACCTCCATAAAAATAAATGTGTTGTTCAGGCGTGCTGAACACCTCTTGAGGATAGCACACCAACGACTAAATGTCAACAAAACATATAAAAAATGGAGAAGAACTTACTGGAAAAATAGCAAAATACATAAATGTGGAGGAGGTGGAGGAAAGAGGGAGTTCCCAGGAACGGAGTTTCATGGTACAATAGAACAAAAGTAAGTCAAAACTAACTTATGGCGTATAGAAAAGATATTCCAGGAAATCTGGAAGGAAAGGACGGAGTATATGAGAATTTATGAAACGATTACAGAACTGATTGGGAATACACCGCTGCTGGAGACAAAGAAACTTGCAAAAAGTCTGGGGCTGCAGGCAAAGATTCTTGTCAAGCTGGAATACTTTAATCCGGCGGGGAGCGTGAAAGACCGGGCGGCGCTTGCAATGATCGAAGATGCAGAAAAGAGCGGACTTTTAAAGGAAGGTTCGGTTATCCTTGAACCGACGAGCGGAAATACAGGGATTGGTCTTGCATCGATC
>JAPFCT010000297.1 GCA_026169575.1 Faecalimonas sp. | reverse complement strand
TTTAATACGTTTGTCCCTTCCGGCAATGTGCACTTCTCTGTGTGAATTTCTTTTTGCAGGCAGACCGGTTCAAACTGAAGTCTGCCAAGCCGGAAAATTTTTAATTCCAGTGGAAGACTCAGCCATTCACATTCTGTCAGTCCACAGGCTCCGTATTTCTTCTCACATACTTCACTCCAGATCCGGAAATCGGAAAATGTATCAAAATAGATCTGCTCCTCTATCTGTTTCTCCTTGTATTTCTCATATACCTCCACAGCCATACGGATATAAAGCACAAGCGCCAGCATCCTCCAGTTTTGTTCTTCTTTTAGCTGCTTGAAAAACTGTATTTGATCTTCCTGAAACAGTTGTCTGTAACGCAGATAAACAGACTCATCCAGCATAAACTGCTCCACACACCGGATAGTCTCTTTTTTCATTCCTGTTTTTTCACAAAATTCCCGCATCGTCATATGACTGCCCCTCTCTTTTTTCATTCCTCTGTAAATCTATTTGTAATTTATGTCTCTTTTTATTATGGTCTGATATTTATTCACTCACTCTAACTTTTATCTATTTTCATATTCCCTCTGGGTTTTCCCATGTTCGGATTGCCTTGTTTCACCTCTGGTGCTACAATAAACATATTGATAACAACCTGATCACATGAAAGGAGTATGACGTTTATGGAACATGCGTCTCACAATATCCCACCAATCTACAACAATGATTCCCGGTTGCTGATCCTCGGGAGCTTCCCTTCCGTCAAGTCACGGGAAGCACAGTTCTTCTATCATCATCCGCAGAATCGCTTTTGGAAACTGCTGGCAGCACTTTTTCAGGAAACTGTGCCGGCTACGATCGCAGAGAAGAAGGAATTCCTTCTAAGAAACCATATTGCAGTGTGGGATGTCATCGCTTCCTGCGAGATTGAAGGCTCCAGTGACAGCAGTATCCGCAATGTCGTTCCAAATGATCTTTCTGTGATCCTGCAGACAGCACCGATTCAACAGATTTACACGAACGGCGGAACTGCCTTTAAACTCTATAAAAAAGTGTGCTGAGCACACTCTCAGCTCCCCTGCCCCTCATTCTTGAGGGGTGGGGGTTTTCCTTTGTGTTTCTTTATTGTAAAATAATTACATGAGTAATATATTACAAACTATTTTTATTGATTATTATGAGCA
>JAPFCT010000122.1 GCA_026169575.1 Faecalimonas sp. | reverse complement strand
TATAGGATAAAATGATCTTCGTATGGATCTGTTCATCTTCCAGCGTAATTTCCAGTGTCTCTGCCTCATCCTCATTTTCCACATAGACTGCCGGAAGTCCGTCGAGCTTTTTCTTCCCTTTAAAAATCTCATGGGACCGATACTTAAAATCGACCGCCCGGCTTCCATCTTCCCGTTCCAGTTCAAATGCCGGATAGCGGGTATCTCCCGAGCCAAATGTTGGATATTCCTGCTTCAGATGCTCCAGAGAAAATGTGCTGTCTCCCTCAAAAGAATACGGCGCCATATCCCGCCTTGCGTATTCTATAAGATAGCCAAAATCTTCCTTGTCTGTAAGCCTTTTCCCATAATATACATGACCAGGCTGACCATTTTTCAGAACTTTTATAATATAACTGATCTTTTCATTATAGAGATGAAACTCTTTTGATGTCTGATGAAACTTAATTGCCATATGTAATACCTTTCTCTCAATTTTATAATTTACCGCCGGATGTCGCGATTCCCTCAATGAACTGCTTCTGGAAAATCAGATACAATACGATCATCGGAATACATGCGATCATAGATGCCGCCATTAATTCCGGGAAGTTCGATGCAAACTGTCCCTGAAGTTTTGCCAATGCTGCAGCCAAAGGCATAGAGCTCTGCTCTGTATTTGCGATCAAAGGCCACATCAGGTCTTTAAATCCAAACAATGCCGTAAAGATTCCAAGTGCAACCATAGAAGATTTGGTCAATGGCATCATTACATGGAGAAATGTCTGCCCGATGTTACAGCCATCCAGTCGCGCCGCTTCCTCAAGTTCCTTTGGAAGTCCCATATATGCCTGGCGCATCAGGAATGTTCCAAACGCGGTCACAAGTCCCGGAAATACAAGGGAAAAGATTGTATTTAACATTCCCATCCTACTTACCATCAGATACTGTGGAATGATGAAGATCTGTCCCGGAACCATCATTTGGAACAACACAAGTCCAAAGCAAAAATCTCTTCCCTTAAATTTCAGTCTTCCAAACGCATATCCCGCCATTGTTGCAGTCAGCACCGCACAGATGATCCTTCCTAAGATCATCAGAAGTGTGTTCGCATATAATCTCACAAAATCCATTTTCTCTGCAACACTCACAAATGAATCTGTTCTCCATTCTGACGGGAAAATCACGAACGGATTCATCTGCATCGCCTCTGTATTTGTCTTAAATGCAGTCAATATCATCCACGCAAAGGGAATCAGCATAATAATGGCTCCAACAAAAAGCACAAGATGTTTGATAACCTTTGCTGTTTTTTCTCTTCTTCTCATCCTGCCTGTCCCCCTTAATTATAATGTACCCATTTTTTCTGTGCAACCATTTGAACTACAGTAATCATCATAATAATGACAAGCAGCAGTACTACGATTGACGACCCATATCCCTTATTGTTTTCTACAAATGCATACCGATAGAACAGATAGACAAGCGACTGCGTCTTCGGAAGCGCCTGACTGCTCTTATCGATCATCATAAAGATCGAATCAAATACCTGAAGTGATGCGATCACTCTTGTGACAACTACAAAAAACATCGTCGGTGAAATCAGTGGAATCGTAATTTTGAAAAACTTCTGAACTGCATTTGCGCCATCAATCTCTGCCGCCTCATAATAGTCTCTCGGAATCTCCTGAAGCCCGGCTAAGAACAATACCATGTTATACCCAATGACTCCCCAGATCCCGACTACCGCAATCGAGTAAATCGCGATATCCGGATCCGAAAGCCAGTGTACGGATTCAAGCCCGATACTGTTCAGCATATGATTGAGCAGACCAAACTCGGAGTTAAACAGCCATTTCCACACCATCGCAACTGCTGCCGGCGCTACTACCATCGGCAGAAAATAGATCGCTCTGTACGCAGAACGTCCTCTCATCTTTGAATTTAACAGAACCGCGATGACAAGCGCGATCGCGATGGAAAATGGAACTTCCACGATCGCATATTTGAATGTATTGATCAATGCCTGCCAGATACTTTCATCTGCAAACAGCCTCTGATAATTTTCTAATCCAATAAAAATATTTCCTCTTCCGAATGCTCCGGTCTTAAAAAAGCTCTGCCAGATTGTCTGGATGATCGGAATGATGTTCAGAATCATCAGTCCTGCCATTGTCGGAAGAATAAACAGCCATCCCCACAGAAATTCTGAACGCGCCCGTTTCGTGACTCTCTTCTTTTCTTTTCCTTTTGTCATAACATCTACCTTCCTGAATTTTCTAAGCAAAAGGGTATCCCTCAAAAGAGATACCCCGCCGCCTTTATTGCTCTTCTGCCAAGAATCCGTTCATCTGCTCGGCAAAATCTTTACATACAGTTTCCATTGGCTCTTCACCGCTGAATCCAGCTACCATTTCCTCTAACATTGCCTGGAACCATACCTGTGTATTTTTAGAACTTGGATACGGCTGAGAGTCTTCCATCATATCTAAGTAAGCCTGCATATTGAAATCCGGCTGTGCTTTTGCCCATCCATCGGATACACCTTCATATGCGGACATTGTCACACCGAGATCTGCCTGCTTTTTCTGCGCCTCTTCTGATCCAAGATATTCGATCAGCTGCCATGCTTCCTCTGTGTGTTCCCCTTGTGCGGAAGCTGCCCATCCAAGTCCGTTTGTGATCGACTTTGTTCCTTCCGGTCCTTTTGGAAGTGGTGCAATATCGCAGTGTTCTTTTATGTAATCATTGTTAGCCATCTCTGATACCATCCAGGAACCCTGGAATGTCATCGCAACTGTACCGGATTCCATTAAGGCAGAAGTACCATTTTCAGATAATACACTGTAGTCCGGCATTGATCCGTCTTTGACGATATTTTCAATGACCTGCATTGCCTCGATTGTTTTCGGATTATCGAATCCTGAAGTTTTCTTATCTTCACTTAACACTTCTCCGCCGTATGCATAGATTGTGCTGTACCATGATTCCTGATATGCTCCCGGTGTAATCGCTGTTCCGTACTGGTTCTTTTCCGGATTTGTAAGTTTCTTTGCAGTCTCCCGGAAATCATCCCATGTCCAGTCCGCTTGCGGATACTCTAATCCTGCTTCATCAAACATTGTCTTGTTATACCATACGGCACAGGTGTCGATATCTTTTGGGATCGCCAGCTGATCCCCTTTCTCATTCTGATAAATATTTACGATACTTTCCGGATAGTTGGCAAGATCGATCTTATCGCTCTTCTCGATTTTATCTGATAAATTTAATAAAATATCATCATACTGTGCATAGGTCGCGATCTGGTCAGAATGCATCCAGAAAACATCCGGCATTTCTCCTCCGGTTGTGGCTGCTTCCAGCATGGTCCAGTAATCTTTCCATGGTGTTACCTGGATATCCACTTCCACTCCCGTTTCCTTTGTGAAATCATCCATAATCTTCTTCAGCCCCGGCTCCTGATTGCTGTCCCAGATTGCCACAGTCAGTTTCGCATCCTTGCTGCTCTTCTTTCCTTCCGTTTCTTTGCTTTCTTCTTTTCCCCCACATGCTGTCATCGATAATGCCATTACTGATACCATTGCCAATGCCAATACTTTTTTCCGCTTCATAAGACTTCCTCCTTCTGCTGATCGCGATCCAAACTTTCATTTTTCTTTCGGCCTTTTCTGTACTCAATTATATCCTTGTTATCTGTAATCTTGAATAGTATAATGTTTTTTTCACATGTCTTTTTGTTGTGTATTTTTATGTTTTCCACTTATTTTTTGTATATTTTTCACAATTTCCTTCTTTTTCTTTTCCTTCGTTTTCTGTTTTGAGTTTTAGATTCCCAATAATTACAATGTAATATATCTTTAAAGCATATATTTTCAGTTTTTACAGCAATATTTTTGTCACGACAAACGCATGAGTAAATAAATTGTGAACAAATCTCCTTTTTCTGGTATGATAAAAAGAAAAGGGGATTTTGTCATGAATGAATTGTTAGAATGGCTGAATTATATTGAGGATAACCGTCAGC
>JAPFCT010000378.1 GCA_026169575.1 Faecalimonas sp. | reverse complement strand
TTTGTTTATTATGTTTATGGGATTTTTTTCTCTGGGAAATCATATTAAGGATCCCAGCGATTATATTGGATTTGTATTTTGGTTTTATGCCAGCGGTATTATTGGAACTTCTTCTGTGACGATTTCTGATGAGAAACAAAGCGGGACATTTGAACAGCTGTTGATCAAACCTACCAGATTATCAACAATCCTGCTTTACCGTTCGGTCTGCTGGCTGATCTTACAGACGGTGGAGATTATAGCTGTTATGAGTGTGATACGGATCCTTTTTCGTGTTCCGATGGGATTTTCAATCGGGGTCATTCCGGTATTTCTTGTTACGATAGCAGGTTTGATCGGAATTTCTTACATACTTTCTGCACTTACACTGATTTTTACGAAAACGGCATCGTTTTGTTCTATTTTTGGTTATGTTCTGTTGTTCTTTACCGGCATTATTTCCGGTACAAACAGTGTGGGGAAATTTTCACACTATGTATTACCACTGTCACAAGGGATTCAGATTTCAAGACAGCTGATCCTGGGGGAGACCGTGCTGTCTGAAGACGTAGCACTGCTACTTTTTAATTCGGCGGCATATCTTGGTATTGGACTGTTTATTTTCAGAAGTGTGATGAAAAAGGCAAGGACGAAAGGAATAAGCCAGAAATATTAGAATGAAGTGTAAAAAGTAGAATCTGATCGTTATAATAGGAAAGACAGCCTGCTGTGGACAAGCTGTCTTGGAAAATACAGTGGGAAATCTGCCTGCTGCCGGGCAAGTTTTATAAAGTTTCATCAGATTCTTTCTGAAGCACACAGCCACGTCTGAAAATATCTGCGAGCAGCAGTGTGATACATCCGGCGAGAACCCACGAAAATCGTACTGGATTGCTAAAATAAAATGTCTGATATGCGATGAAAAATACAATCGTCTGTAACAGAAACTGACTAAAGAGACCGAGAAACAGCATACTGTACGCGATCCGGCTGATGTAGGATACAATCTCCGGAAAGAAAGGGGTTGCAGTTGTCTTTAATTTCCGGAAAATCTTCTGAAGCTGTATACAGATCAGAACTTGTGGAAGGTACTCTAGAAGCAGATCCAAAAGCAGCATTGGGATGCCAAGCAGTTGTGCGGAAGTATTCATATAATCTGGTGGAAGATAGCCTTCAGAAAGTCTCAGAAAACCGAAAAGAAGCTGAATCTTCACGCCATTTCCGGTATTGGTCAAAGAGATACTGTCTGCCGGCGAACCGCAGAGGAAAACAAGATTACAGACAGAACCTGCAATCATAAAAAACAGGTAAAGTGCATAGAGGGAGAAAATCCACCTGCAAAGTGCATGATGCTTCTGCCCCGGATGTGTTGACTGTTGGCGAGAAACAGAATCTGATATTGCCATCATAGAAAGACCTCCTTTGAAAAGGGAAATGAATATCGCTTGCGATCAGTTATCTTTGTGAAAATATTATAGCAAGAAAATATATATAAATCAATAATAAATTAATGATAAACATTAAAAAAGCTTTATACGAGGAATGAGAGGGTAAATAGTAACCCAAGAGGAAAGAGAGATGTCATTACAAACAAAGATCAAAAAATATGGGATGGATAAAGTGACAATCATGATTATTGCAAGTTTCTTTTTCTATTTTATGGCGGAAGACAGTATGGATATTGTAATTCCGTTGTTTTTCGAGGAAAAGGGAATCAATATCATGTTATATGGAACGCTTCTGGCGGTGACACGCGTGATCCGGGCTGTGATTGTTGTGCCGGTTTCGATGCAGACATTAAAAAGAAAGTTCCGAATATTGAAATTCGTTATAGTTTCCGATGTGTGCGTGTTGCTTCTGTTTACGCGGACATCGACTCCGGTGCTTGTATTCGCAGGCTTTGCGATGCTTCTTACGACAACGAGTGTAGTGAATGTGATCCTAAATCCTATTTTGGGATTTGAGGCAAAGGAACGCGTCGGCATTGTTTTTGGAATCCGGGATGCGTTTTTATATGCGGGATGTTTCCTGGGACTTTTGCTGATCGGTTCGATCCGGCAGTTTCTTGGAGATATGAATTTTATATGGATCTGTTACAGCATGATTTTTCTGATCGTATTTTACTGTATCTGGCGACTGGAGAAGGCGCTGCCTGAAGCGCAGAGAGAAGAGTTTGAAATTGAGCAGGAGGAGCAGAAAAAGGAAGAAACATCGACAGATAGCAGGAACGATGGAAAGAAAGTAGGGTTTAGCAGGGAGATGCTATATTATCTTGGGGTAGTATTTTTGCTTGGAATTTCAGGAGGGTATGCAAACTATCTGCCGCTGATTGCGACGCAGACCGGAATCCGGGAGAACTCTGTGTTTTATATTTTTTCTTCGTCCACCTTTTTATCGGCAGTTCTTGCGATTACCGGAGGTGTGGCGATTGACAGGTTTAACAAGAAGAAATTATTCCAGATGGATATTCTGATCTTGATGTGCCTGCTTCCGCTGTATGCTTCGGGCAACCGGAATCTATTTATTTTTGCAGTGGTTCTTGCTGGGCTTGCGACCGCGCTTGACAATGTGATGAATGCCTATGTGTTTGCGAATTTCTCGGAGGAAGAGGTCAACCGCTTCTGGGGAGTGATCGGAGGGATCAATCTCGTGTCATTCAGTATCGGTACATTTCTGAGTGGGATGCTCTATGAATGGAATTACCGGTATTTATTTGTGTTTGCCTTTGGAATAAATTTGCTGGGGCTTTTGTTATCGGTGGGATTAAAGGATTCTGAAAAAATACAGGCACAAAGAAACAAAAAGACAGAAAAATAGGAAAATGCCGGGGAAGGACATCTTTGTGAGAAAATCTCAGTTGGATGAACTGCCGGCACTTTTTATGGTATTTTATTTAGCAGAAAATTCTTTTGAGAAAAAAATTCTGTGAATAGTTTGTCTGTATTAATATCCGAAAACTTCTCCGATCAAAATGACTTTGATCCGCCCGGTATGTCTGGAGTGTCTTGTGACAACGACCTGGCAGCACATACAATCGGCAGAATGGCAGTCGGCACATGCACCGGTTACTTTACAAGGTGTGTTTGTCTGAAGTCTTGCCGCATTTGCAGGAGTAGCAATATTTTGAACGCGTGCGATTCCGGATGGAACGTCCGTGACAATTTTATTCATTCCCGCAAGGATGATAACATGCTCTGGTCCATGGATCAGGCAGGCGAGACGGTTTCCGTTCCCGTCGATATTGATCAGTTCTCCGTCGATCGTAATGGCGTTGGAGCTCATAAAGAAGAAATCGGAAGCTGCACTTTTTAAGTATACGTCCTTCCGCTCTTTTGGAGTGCGGGCAAGTCCGCGGTCAATGAGTTCTACGTCAGCCTCACGGAGCGCCTGGAGCATTCCGGTTTCTTCCAGTGTGACAGAGCCTCCGAAACTTACGGAAGATTTGGACGGGATAAAGGAGAGGGCCTGCTGAACTGCATCTGCTGCCGTCGGACAGTAGTACCCTTCCATATTTCGTTTTTCCAGTTTTTTGATGATCGTATTTGCCAGCGCTTCGCGTGCCTGCTGTTTTGGTGTTGCGATAGTTGTCTGTGTCATAGAGATACCCCCTTATAAAAATGTGTCTTGCATGGGACTACGACTCTGAAAGCATGTAGTCCATCTGTTTTTTCTTATCATACCGTAATTATGAACCGAGGGCAAGCGTGAATGAAAAGGAGATTTGCGTGTCGGAATAAAATGTTTTCAGCAGAAAAGACGAAAATTGTTTTTGAATGTAAGGAAACAAAGAACTACATTTGTGAATAATGGCAGAAAAAACAGAATATTAATAAAATAGTAGAGTAAAAATCTGAAATATAGTATAATATAAAAAAGAATACAAAAACCTCGGATGTGGAAGGAGGGGATTTTATGAAGACAATCAAAAAATGGATTTCATGTTTGATGACAGCGATGATGTTATGCAGTATGTCACAGATGCAGGTGTTGGCAGAAGATACTTTGCCGGCAGCAGTTACCCCTAAGATTACAGAATTTAAGATCCAGGGAGTAAAAGGGATCATCGATGATCAGCAGCAGAAAATCGAGGTGGCAGGACTTCCGTGTGATACAGATCTTACAGCGCTTGTCGCAGAGATCATCTGTAATCCGATTGATGCGGTAGTAGCGTTTGAGCCATTGAAATCATTATCTGGGGATGGACAGCAGATGCCGGAGCAGAGTGGTATGGTAAAACAAGAAGATTTTTCAGTGCCAAGAACGTGTACCGTGGAGTATCGGGGACAAAAGGTTTCTTATACGGTGACAGTCAGTGTACTTTCGCATGTAGGAGATCCGGCGACCTGCACGGAAGATTCGGTATGTAAGAACTGCGGAGCATTGCTGGAAGAAAAATTAGGACATGATCTTTCAGAAGCAACCTGCACAGAAGAAGCAAGATGTCAGCGAAAAGGATGTGACTATACAGAACCTGCACTTGGACACGATCTTTCCAAAGCGACCTGCACAGAGTCGGCAAAATGTCAGCGGGAAGGCTGTGATTACACAGAGGGTGAGGCGCTCGGACACGACCTTTCAGAAGCGACCTGCACAGAGCCGGCAAAATGTCAGCGGGAAGGCTGTGATTACACAGAAGGTGAGGCGCTTGGACACGATCTTTCCAAAGCAACCTGCACAGAAGAAGCAAGATGTCAGCGAAAGGGATGTGACTATACAGAGCCTGCACTTGGACATGATCTTTTGAAAGCGACCTGCACAGAGCCGGCAAAATGTCAGCGGGAAGGCTGCGATTACACAGAAGGTGAGGCGCTCGGACATGATCTTTCGAAAGCGACCTGCACAGAGCCGGCAAAATGTCAGCGGGAAGGCTGCGATTATACAGAAGGAGAAGCGCTTGGACATGAGTTGGGTGAATGGAGTGTTACAAAGGAGAGCACAACAACCGAGAGAGGGGAACGGACACGGAAATGTAATCGTTGTGACTACCGGGAGACAGAGAGCGTAGAGCGGCTGAGCAGGAAGGCAGACGCATCCAGGAATCAGATTGCAGACTTGAAAACAGATATCAATTATCCTCTGGATGAGACGATCACTTTCCATCTCTACGGCGCAGGGCAGGACAATGATGAGCCGGTAGAAGGTGACACGAGATATATTCCGGAGAGCTGGAAGATAGAAAATCAGTTTGACTGGAGAAATACAGAGGGAGAGGCAGGATTTCAGGTACACAAAGCCGGATTTTATAAAGTGCTTGCGTCTTTCCGAGAACAAGAGTTCACCAATGGCACATGGCAGAGTACAGAACAGACAGATATAAAAGAGATTACGATCAAAGCTGGTACAGAGGCACAACGTGAGGAGCAGGCGAGAAAAGATGCCGCAAAGAAGGCGGCAAAGACCGGAGATACTACGCAGGTAGTTCTGTATGTGATCCTCGTAGTGGCGGCGGCAACCATAGCCGGATATGTGATCGTGCGAAATAAGAAAAAGAAACAGTAGAGGTTCAACCATAGTATTGGAATTGTCCTTGTGTTTCCCGGAGGAGTGTCGGGAAAGAAATTCAGTACTACAGAAACTGGAAAAGAATGATTTATGAATGGAAAATGGTGCTGTCGCGAAATGTAGCAGCACCATTCATCGTAATGTGTATCGAGATGAAGGATTCTTTTACGGAAAATGGTGGAAGTGAAAATGCAGGGAGCTTCTGTCAAAGGATAGCTTATGAAAAGAAAAAACTTTACAGAAATCTGTAAAGTTTTTGAAGAGCACGAGACGGGATTTGAACCCGCGACCCTCGCCTTGGCAAGGCGATACTCCACCACTGAGCCACTCGTGCGTTTTTTTATTTTGTTTTTGTGTTCCCTTGAACAATACATACTATACATGATTCAAAAGGATTTGTCAACAGAAAAATTAAAAAAATTTATTTTTTTAATTTTTTTAATATGGACTTTAGTCTGTTGAGCCCATTGGAGTTTTTCGCTGATCCGAAAAATGGAGATGGGCGAAACAATAATCCACCCGCTATGCGGGTGCGCGTCGATTG
>JAPFCT010000236.1 GCA_026169575.1 Faecalimonas sp. | reverse complement strand
GGCGGACACAAGTATCACCGCCGGGATCACACAGAGCAGAACCCATAAAATATATTTAATCTTACATTTGTTTTTCCATTTTGTAGCCAATTCCCCACACCACCTTTACATACTTTGGATCTTTCGGATTGATCTCGATCTTCTCGCGGATATTCCGGATATGCACCATGATCGTCTCCGTATTGATCGCTTTTTCATTCCAGACTCTCTCATAGATTTCCTCTGCGGAAAAAACTCTGCCCGGATGTTTGATCAGAAGCAGTAAAATCTTAAATTCAATCGGAGTCATCCGGACTTGTCTTCCGTCCACAAGCACTTCGACCCGGTCTTCATTGACCTCCAGACCGCCGATCACATAGCTCGTCTCCTTCTCCTCTTTTTTGCTGAGCGCCTCCTGAAAACGATTGTATCGGCGCAGCTGTGAATTTACCCTTGCCATCAGTTCCATCGGTGTAAACGGCTTTGTGACATAGTCATCGGCGCCGATATTCAGTCCCATCACTTTATCCACCTCCTCAGATTTTGCCGACAGCATAATGACCGGAAATTCATATTTCTCACGCAGTTTCATCGTCATCGTGATCCCGTCCATCACCGGCATCATGATATCAACGATCGCCAGATCGATCTTTTCACGCTCTATGATTTCCAGTCCCTCCTTTCCGTTTTCTGCCTGAAAGACCGTATAACCCTGGCTGCGGAGGTAAATCTCCACGCCCTCCCGGATCTCTTTGTCATCTTCTACAATTACTATCTGGTTCTTCATATCCCCTGCTCCCTTTCGTTCCTTTTCGTATACTTTCTATTTCCCATGAGAATCTCCTGCATCTATCTCCATGCTTTCCGGAAAATTTCTCATCCTTTTACAAAATGTACTTTCGTAAAACAGTTTCAGTATACTACTTTTCCTTTACAAAACCTAGTATAAAGATGACTTCTAAATATCCCCGGGAAAATTTTCTAAAGATTTTCTAAAGAATCTCCGCGCACAAAAAGAAAGCACACACCGGAGAACTTCTTTCCCGCAGGGCGTACTTTCCTGTCTTTTTCTGTTTATGGTCCACAGTTTCTGTTACTGCTCTTTTTTCGCGTGCATCATCTCATGTTCTGCTTTTAATTCCTGATAAAGTTCCATGGAATTCCAGTTCTGGTTATGTTCCGTCACGATCGCTTTCAGGTTGATCCTGCCGATGCCGGCTTTGCGAAATTCTCTCAGCAGCAGATCGATCCTGCCGCTTGTAAATCCTTTCATCACGAGCATCTCCTCAGCGAATCCCTCTCCTTCATAAATTTCTCCGGAAGATCCTATTTCCTTATTTCCCGCCAGAAATCCTACCGGCTCCAGGTATTGTTCTTTTGCTACTTTCCTGATCTTTACTTTCATTTTCAAAAGCGTCATCTGAACCTTGCGCGCTTTTTCCCCTTCTTCCAGATTATACAGCAGCACTGTCTCAAAATTCATATCGTCGTCCCTTTCCTTTCCCCAGATTAAAACCGTTATAAAACTGATTTTTCCGGGTTATTTCTTCTCTGTGCTTCCACCTTTTTATTCTTCTCCGCGAAGGTTGCAGAGCATCCGCTCCAGGTAACTGTAAAGCATCTCCTGCTCTTCCTTTGAAAATCCGTTTGTCAGACGCTTTTCCAGTTCCTGAAATACGAGCCTTACTTCCTCCGCCTTCGTTCTTCCGGTCTCGGTCAGTGAAATAAGGAAGCATCTTCTGCATTCTGCATCCGTTTTTCGCTCCACATATCCTGCCTGCACAAGCTTATCAAGATTTCTCGACAAAGTCGTCTGGTCTACATGGCACATCTGCGCCAGTTCTTTCTGTGTGATCTCCGTCTTTTTTAACAGCGCTTTTAAGACTCCCGGCTGTCCCGGTGTCAGCCCCAGTTTCTCAAACTGCGGTCTTAAAGTCTGTCTGCGCTCCATATCAAGACAGAACAGCAAGTCTCTGATCATCGCTGATTTTTCCATATTGTTTTCCTCTTTTCCCTTTCTTTATTCCAGTTCAAACTGTCCGGTATACAACTGATAATACCTTCCTCTCTGCTCCAGAAGTTCCTCATGGTCTCCACGTTCTATGATCTTCCCGTGATCTAACACCATGATCGCATTGGAATTTCTGACTGTGGAAAGTCTGTGGGCAATGACAAATACCGTCCGCCCTTTCATCAGTGAATCCATTCCCTTCTCGATCAGCCGCTCCGTTCTTGTATCGATCGAACTTGTCGCTTCATCAAGGATCAGCACCGGTGGATCTGCCACTGCCGCTCTTGCGATCGCAAGCAGCTGTCGCTGTCCCTGCGACAGATTTGCCCCGTCACTCTCTATCATTGTATCATATCCATCCGGAAGACGTCTGATAAAAGAGTCTGCATTCGCAAGCTTTGCCGCCTGCTCCACCGCCTCCTGGTCCGCATCCAGATTGCCATAACGGATATTGTCCGCGATCGTACCGGTAAATAAATGCGTATCCTGGAGCACCAGCCCAAGCGATCTTCTCAAATCCGCTTTTCGGATCTTCTTTACATCGATTCCATCATAGGTAATACTTCCGCCCTGCACATCATAAAAACGATTGATCAGATTGATGATCGTTGTCTTTCCTGCCCCGGTTGAGCCGACAAAGGCGATCTTCTGTCCCGGCTTTGCATAGAGGCTGATCTTCTTTAAGATCCGCTTCTGCTCCGTGTAGCCGAATTCTACCTCATGGAAACGGACGTCTCCGCGCAGTGGCGTCAATGTCCCGTCCACGGCGTCCTTCCACGCCCACTTTCCACTCCGCTCACTGCATGGTTCCAGAGATCCATCCTCTTTTTCCCGGACTCTGCACAGCGTGACTGTTCCTTCATCCCACTCCAGACTTTCATCCATCATATCAAAAATCCGCTCTGCACCGGACAGCGCCGCCAGAAGAAAGTTTACCTGCATTGTAAACTGGTTCACCGGCATCGCGCTCTGTCTGACGTACACCAGATACGATGCAAGACTTCCGATATCCATCATCCCTCTGATGACAAACAATCCTCCTACACATGCAGATACAGCATAGTTTACATAAGAAAGGCTGACGATCGTCGGGATCAGCATTCCGGAATAGCGGAATGCGCT
>JAPFCT010000053.1 GCA_026169575.1 Faecalimonas sp. | reverse complement strand
CTGTATACAAACTGGCTGAATTATTATGTGTACCAGATTACACCATATGATCTGATGGGAACACCATTTTAGTGAGAAATGAGAAGGAAAGAAGGGAAAATCTTATGTTAGAAACGGGTATTCAGGCACCGGACTTTACGCTTCCGGATCAGAATGGAGAGCTGCACAGCTTAAAAGATTACAGAGGGAAAAAGGTTATTTTATATTTTTATCCGAGGGATAATACACCTGGCTGTACGAAGCAGGCATGTGGGTACAGCGAACGGTATCCGCTGTTTGAAGAGGAGGGAGCAGTGGTACTTGGGATCAGTAAAGACAGTGTTGCTTCCCACAAGCGTTTTGAGGAAAAGCAGGGCTTAACATTTACGATTCTGTCGGATACAGAGTTAGAGGTAATAAAAGCTTATGATGTCTGGAAGGAGAAAAAGAATTACGGGAAAGTCTCCATGGGAGTAGTCAGAACGACGTATCTGATTGATGAACAAGGTGTGATCCTTCTGGCAAATGACAAGGTGAAAGCAGCGGAGGATCCGGAGAAAATGCTGAAAATTTTGCAGGAGTAGACACACAGAGTAGGAGATAAAATGTTCCGCTCAGGCATACTCTGATTTATCGCATTCTGAAAAAAGAGAACGGAAAGGAAAGTGATTGCAAGGCTTCCTTTTCGTTCTCTTTTTATCTATACAGAAAAGTTCTATAAATCCAATCGCATCTGGAACTGCAGTAGGTTAAAAGCTTCGGATCGTTTCTTCGTTGAGCCGTTTGACAATTTCAACAGCGAGTTTTACCGCATGTTCGTAATCTTCCAGTGTGCAGATTCCGTGATGACTGTGGATATAACGGACGGGAACGCC
Organism: Faecalimonas sp.; assembly: GCA_026169575.1. The sequence goes on along the minus strand of JAPFCT010000053.1, from coordinate 1,968 downwards.
GATCACGATTGTCGGAACGCCGTGGCGGGAAGCGTGGATGTATTTTCCGTTTGTGCCGCCTCCGCTGCGGACAGATTCCTGCACCGGAATGCCAAGTTCTTCACCAAGATCCAGGGCAAATCGCTGAAATCGTGGATTTGTGATCATCGAACAGTCAAAATGGCGGAGCATCGGCCCCTTTCGGAGCGCTGCCTGGATCAGATAGTCAGGAGAGAAGGTATCGTCTGCCGGGCAGCCTTCAAATACGATGCACACATCTGCATCGATGTTATCGACAGCAGCCATAGAACCCCGTTCTCCGACTTCTTCCTGCACAGTCAGAGTTGCCTCTACATCTACATCCAGCATTTCCGTACTTAACTGATTCAGTGTTTCAATCAGAGCGGCACATCCGATCCGGCAGTCAAAAGCCTTTCCCATAAATAAATCGCGCTTTTCGTCATAGGTGCATGTTACGTCCGGGACAACCGGGGCAGCCATGCGGATCTGGAAGTGTTCCTTCAGATCCTGCGCGCTTGTCGCGCCTACATCAATGGCGAGATCGGAAAGTATCCGCCCTTGATTTTTTTCTGCGGCACTGACAAAGTGCGGAGGTTTGCTTGTGATGATCCCCGGAATATATTCTCCGGTGGCAGTCTGCACACGCACTTTATTTGACGGCAGGCTGGAGATGTCGCTTCCCCCGATCGTGAGGAAGTTCATCGTACCGTTCGGTTTAATGGCCTGCACGATATAACCGACTTCGTCACTGTGTGCGTCAATCCAGACCTTGCATGCCTGTCCGCGGTTGCTTTTTAGGCGCATGTACGTATTTCTTAAGGAGTCGATCGTGACATCACAGTATGCCTCGGTTTCCTTTTTTCCAAGTTCTGCAACTTCATCTTCAAATCCCGACACTCCGTTTGCATTACTCAGCGCCTGGATCAGGCATATGTTTTCTTATTTGCTTCTCATAGTAAAATCCCTCTCTTTCTGGATGAATAGGAAAACAGCGCATAGATCTGTTTCCGTTTCTATTATCGTATCACAGATTTTGGATGTGCTACAATCTGTTTTGAGAAGTTTTCGGAAAAAGAGGAAGCAGGATAGATTCGGGGACGAAAATGTGCCGGATCCAGACAGCTTCCTCTGTTTTTATGAAAAGATGTATTTAGATATCGAAGTTTTTATTCTTGATTAAAAATGCAAAGGATGCGAGCGCGCATGCGCCGATGGCTCCGCGATAGTCGTCGAACTGGGTGATTTCTATCTCGATGTCATGTTTTGTCGGGATAAAATTTAACTGTTCCTGGATTAGGGAAGTCAGCTGGTTCTGGAAAGCAGTATGCCGGAACAGACGGCTGTTTAAGTAAATCTTATCAATATCCCGGATGATCAGTGTGTTTGCAACGGATACACTGAGAAGCCGGATCCCCAGATCGATCTGTGTATTAAAATAAGGGTCGCCAAGCTCGTATGCTTTGATGACAGTGTCGATGTCGATTGCTTCTGCAGTGTCTGCGAGGCTCCGGAAAATGCTGGAAGAAGACTGATGGAACAGAAATCTGGCATTTTTGACAAGCCATGATTCCGAGATATAAGTCTGGAGGCATCCGCGTTTGCCACATTCGCAGAGTGGACCGTTGATGTCCACGACGGTATGCCCGACTTCCCCGATGTAATAGTTTGCTTTGATCCCGAGCTGTTCTGCATGGAAGAAGGAACAAAACAGTCCATGTCCGACGTGATAGAACAGAAATTTGTCGGGAGAGTTTTCGGCATGAAACAGATATTCTCCGAGGGACATACACTCTACGTTGTTGTTGACGATGAAGGGAAACGGGAAGTATACCGAGATTTCCTTTAGATCAAATGATTTCCAAAGAGGATTATTGGAAATGATCTTCTGTGATCTGTAATCAAAATGTCCCGGAATTGCAATTCCTGCCCCAAATACTTTGGAGATATCCATCTCTTTTAACAGAAGAT
>JAPFCT010000386.1 GCA_026169575.1 Faecalimonas sp. | reverse complement strand
TGCATTAATGACACTGTCAATATTTTTGTTTGTGCTTGTATCTACTGTGACATCAAATGTATGTGTAGTTCCTGCTTCATCTACAACTGTAAAACTAAATTTAGCATCAGCACTTCCGGTATTAACAGTAGTCCATGCACCAGTTGTATAAACATTTTGTGTTCCTGTCTGCTTTGTTCCGGTAAGATCTGTTCCGTTAATCTTTCCAGTAGCTTCGTATGTTGTCGCATTATCGCCAAATAATTTTGTTCCATTGAAATTAGCTGTATTACCGATACGGTCAATTTCACCTCTTAATGCGTTGATTTCTTTCTGCATTTCTGCACGGTTGCTCTCAGAATATGTACCATTGGCAGACTGTGTAGCAAGTTCTACCATACGGTTTAACATAGAGTGAACTTCTGTCAAAGCACCCTCAGCTGTCTGTACTAAAGAAACACCGTCCTCTGCGTTTTTCTGAGCTGTCTGAAGTCCGGTGATCTGTGATCTCATTTTTTCAGAGATAGCAAGTCCGGCAGCGTCATCACCGGCGCGGTTGATTCTGTAACCGGAAGATAATTTCTCTAAGTTCTTTGTGACAGCAGAGTTATTCGTTGTCAAATTTCTGTGTGCATTTAATGCAGTAATATTGTGTTGAATTCTCATTTATAAATTCCTCCTTGAAATTGTTCTGACCAGAAAACATCCATGTCTTCTGCATGAAATGTCAGTTTTTCTTAATAAGTATTCTATGAAATGTGTCTGGAAAATCATCGCGGAAAATGTCGTTCGGAATTGCCGGCACTACTCCTATTAAGTACACTTTTTTGGAAAAACTTTACAGTGGGAGAAAAATTCCCTCAGAATACTTAAAAGGAAGGTAAGAGAAGATGAAAAAAAGTAAAATTTACGGCTATATCCGTGTTTCCACAAAAGAACAGCACATTGACAGACAAATGTTTTCTTTGCTGGAAAGAGGCGTATGCAAAGAAAATATTTATATTGATAAACAAAGTGGAAAAGATTTTAACCGTCCCGCATATAAAAAGTTACTTCACGTTCTGAAAGAAAACGATATACTGATTGTGAAAAGTATCGACCGTCTTGGAAGAAATTATGAAGAAATTATCGAGCAATGGAGATATATCACAAAGGAAAAGAAGGCAGATATCATTATTGAAGATATGCCGCTTTTAGATACAACTGCATCAAAAAACCTGCTTGGAACATTTATCAGTGACCTCGTTCTGCAGCTTTTGTCATTCGTTGCGGAAAATGAACGGCAGAATATCAGAATTCGACAGGCAGAAGGGATTGCAGCCGCCCGGAAAAGAGGGGTACAATTTGGAAAACCGCGCATTGACATGCCTGAAAATTTTCCTCAGCTTTACTGTTTGTGGGAAAACAAGGAAATTACAATCCACGAATTTGCCGATCGCTGTCATGCGGGAAGAAGCACGATTTATCAACGAATCAAGGAATATAAAGAAAATCAAAAAAATTTTTCATAAAACTATTATGTTATTTGAAAAAGGTTCGATATTATCATTGTAACATGTTTGGAAAGTATCCAGATAAG
>JAPFCT010000076.1 GCA_026169575.1 Faecalimonas sp. | reverse complement strand
TTGTACTTGGTATTCGTCCGGAAGATGTTCACGATGAGCCAATGTTCATTGCATCTTCTCCAAACACAGTGATCGAATCTAAGATCCGTGTATACGAAATGTTAGGTGCTGAAGTTTACTTATACTTCGACTACGCTGGAGCAAATATGACAGCAAGAGTTGACCCAAGAACAACAGCAAGAACAGGCGATACAGTGAAATTTGCATTCGATGCAGAAAAGATTCATGTATTTGATAAAGAAACAGAGCGCACAATCACAAACTAATGAGCGTTTTAGAAAGAAAATATAAGGCTGATCGGAAATAAATCAGCCTGAGAGATAGCAGAACTGTCACAGTATGGAAGGATTCATATTGTGGCAGTTTTTTTGATTTTTGGCAAGTGGTGATGGCTTATTGGCATACAAAAGAGAAAAGGAAATTTTACAGAAACTTAAAAAAGATTTTTTGTATAAAAGTGGGAGATTCGTTATAATGAAGAAGTTGCAAAAGCAATGAATTTGTATAGAGAAGAAAAGGGATCAGAAGGAATGAATCGAAGATATTTATTAAAAAAGATGGCGAAAGACTGTGTGCCAACGGTATTTTCTCTCTTGGTGTCCGGGCTTTATGCGGTGATGGATGGTTTGTTTGTCGGACGTGCGGTTGGAGATGTGGGGCTTGCGGCGATCAATATCGCGTGGCCGATCGCTGCGGTGATCGCGGCAGTGGGAATCGGGATCGGAAGCGGTGGCAGCGTACTGTATTCAAACTGTAATGGAAAAGGAGAAGAAGAACGAGGAGAGCAGGTATATCACCAGACAATCACCTTGCTGGCAGTGGCAGGTATAGTTCTTTTGATCGGGCTTGGGGTAACATATCCATCTATTCTGAGATTGATGGGAGCGAGAGGAGAGGTCTATCAGAAAGCCGCAGAGTATATTCAGATTATTATTTTAGGATCGGTCTTTCAGGTGATGGGAACGGGATTTGTTCCAATGCTCCGCAACCGAAATTTTGCATTTCAGGCGATGGTCAGCATGGCAGCAGGTATGGGCGTCAATGGAGTATGCAATTATTTGTTATTGTTTGTTGTAAAAATTGGGATACGGGGAGCAGCAGTCGGGACAATCGCTGCGCAGCTGGTTGTACTGGTGCTCAGTTCTTATCTTGTTTATGGCAGGCAGAAAGTACGTTTGAAAGTAGTGTGGGATAAGCAGATGATCATGGAAATCCTGAAAATAGGAATTTCCGCATTTGGTCTGTCGCTTGCTCCATCGATCGTGTTGCTCTTTACCAATCTGCAGTGTCTTAAATATGGAGGGGATGCAGCGGTTGCATGCTATGCAGTGATTTCCTATATTGTATTCCCGGTGCAGTCTATGCTCATGGGAATCGGGGACGGAACACAACCCCTGATGAGTTTTTACAGCGGGGCGAAAAGGGCAGAAGAACTTGGATTTGTAAAGAAGATTGCATCGGTGACAGTCGTGGGGCTGGGCGTCATTTTCTTTGGAATCCTGCTTCTGGTATCTAAATACATTCCGGATATTTTTGGAATGCAGATGGATTCCCAGGCTTACTTTGGAACCGGGATGGCACTCAGTGCAGTTTCGTTTTTATTTACCGGTCTGGCAAAGTTTCATATTTCTTATTTGAATGCAACGCTTCAGGTGAAGCAGGCGATGCAGCTTATCTACGGAGAGACCATCGTTGTGGCGCCGTTACTTATTTTTCTATTGCCATGTTTCTTAGGAATCAATGGTATCTGGTTATCACTTCCGGGAACACAGATAATCATGCTCTTATTATTTAATGTGTTCTTTACAAAAACAGGAATGTAGATTTTATAAATGTCTTGTATAGTGGGTTTCGGAAAGGAGAAAGTTATGAGCCGAAAGAACATTATACAAAGACTGAAACAAGCGGGAGGGGCATGGATGTTTGTGATACCTGCACTGATCCCGCTGATCATTTTCTGGATTTATCCAATTTTCAGGTCTTTATTTATCAGTTTTACCGATTGGGATTATATGAGTCCCACATACAATTTTGTATTTTTAGACAATTTCAAATCTTTGTTTACGGATGAGCGGTTCTATGAGGCGCTTTGGAATACGATCCTATTCAGTGTGGGAACGATCATTCCGACGATCGTTGGAGGGCTTTTGCTTGCTTTGCTGCTTCAGAAAAATTTCAGGGGAAGCGGGGCATACAAGTTTATCCTGTTCTCGCCGTGGGTGACGCCGACTGTAGCCATCTCTATCGTATGGACCTGGATTTTTGAACCGCAGGTAGGAATCGCAAATATGGTATTGGAATTTTTTCATTTGCCGGGACTGCAGTGGATTCAGAGTTCGGATACTGCGATGCTGTCTGTGATACTGGTGACGGTCTGGAAGAGTCTTGGATATGCGATGATCTTCTATTTATCTGCACTTGAGAAAGTTCCGGGAGATTTATATGAGGCATGTGGACTGGATGGTGCAAAGAAATGGCAGAGATTTCGTGATATTACCATCCCATGTATTTCACCGACCACATTTTTTCTTATGATCATTACGATGGTCAATTCCCTCCAGGCATATGATCAGATTCAGATTCTTACGCAGGGAGGACCGTCAGGAAGTACAAGAACGTTGTTGTATATGTATTATCAACTTGGGTTTGAGGAATTTAACATGGGAGAGGCAACTGCGGTTGCGATGGTGATCATTCTGATCACGGTTCTGCTTTCTTGTGTGCAATTTACAGCATCAAAAAAATGGGTACATTATTAGAAATCGGAGAAAGGAACAGCATGGAAGGACAGAAAGTTTTAAATGGATCCCGGGTGGGATCGCGTACCCGCAGCGAACATGCGGCGGCGTTTCAGCAGGTGAAAAAGGTTCGGAATAGTTTACTGCATGTATTAAAAATGGCAGCGCTGGTGTCGGCAAGCATTGTGACGGCATTCCCTTTTTTCTGGATGATCATCAGTGCTTTGAAAACAAAGGCAGAGATCATGGATGTCAGTGTTTTTCTGCCGGAGACAGCGCAGTGGCAGAATTTTTCGGAAGTTTTGTTTGAATCTCCAATGGTAAGGTATATCGGAAACAGTTTATTCGTATCCGTATGTACGGTTGCAATTCAGGTTGTTACGGGGGCGATGATCGCGTATGCGATCGTATTTATGAAATTTCGGGGAAGAAAGATTTTGTTCGCTGTGATCATGGCAACTTATATGCTTCCAACAGCGGCAACTTATATTCCGAGCTATATTATTTTATCAAATTGGAATTTGCTGAATACTTATACCGGGCTGATCATATCAAATGCAGTCAGTATTTTTGGGATTTTTCTTCTTCGGCAGGCTTTTATGCAGGTTCCGGCAGGATTAGTGGAAGCGGCCAAAATAGATGGAGCGAATGCATGGAAAATTTTGTGGAAGATTGTGACGCCAATGACAAAATCATCATTTATCACATTTGGACTGATGAGTTTTATCAGCAGCTACAATAATTACATGTGGCCGTCTCTGATCACAGATTCACCGGAGATGAGTCTTGTTTCTCAAGGGCTTCGTAGATACTTTATCGAAGGTGGAGCTTATGGGACAGAATGGCCGAAAGTAATGGCAGGAAGTACGATTATTGTCGTACCACTCTTAATTTTATTTCTGTTTACACAGAAGTGGTTTATCAACGGAATCGGTGGAGATACCGGAATGAAAGGATAGGGAAAATATGAAATTAAAAAAATTAACAGCAATTGGGTTAGCTTGTGCAATGACAGCATCTGCATTTGCAGGATGTGGAAGTACGAAAAAAGAAGAGACAGCAAAGACAGAAGATGGAAAGATCAAGATTGATTTCTGGTATTCGGGAGGAAAAACAGCTGTCGGTATTCTGGGAGATATGGTGAAAGAATTTAATAATTCTCAGGACAAATATGAGATCAACAGTGTAACGC
>JAPFCT010000274.1 GCA_026169575.1 Faecalimonas sp. | reverse complement strand
GCCGATCATCGATAAAATGGATAAAGTTGGATACCATTCCGTAGAGTGCTGGGGCGGTGCTACCTTTGATGCATCTCTCCGTTTCCTGAAGGAAGACCCATGGGAGAGACTCCGGAAATTCCGGGATGGATTTAAAAATACAAAATTGCAGATGTTATTCCGTGGACAGAATATTTTAGGATATCGTCCGTATGGAGATGATGTAGTAGAATATTTTGTGCAGAAATCAATTGCAAACGGAATTGACATCATCCGTATTTTTGACTGCTTAAACGATCTTCGTAATCTTCAGACAGCAGTCACAGCGGCAAACAAAGAGAAAGGACATGCGCAGGTAGCGCTGTCCTACACACTGGGAGATGCCTATACGCACGAATACTGGATCGACATTGCAAAGAGGATTGAGGATATGGGAGCCAATTCTATCTGTTTGAAAGATATGGCAGGTCTTCTCCTTCCATATGAAGCGACAGAATTAATCGGTGCACTGAAAGAAAATGTCAGCATCCCGATCCAGTTACATACACACTATACTTCCGGTGTAGCTTCTATGACATACTTAAAAGCAGTGGAGGCAGGTGTTGATGTGATCGACACAGCGATTTCCCCATTTGCGCTTGGAACATCCCAGCCGGCGACAGAAGTTATGGTGGAGACATTTAAAGGAACTCCGTATGACACTGGATTTGACCAGGATCTGCTTGCAGAGATTGCAGACTACTTCCGCCCGATCCGTGATGAGGCGCTGGAATCAGGACTTCTCAATCCGAAGAACCTCGGAGTCAATATTAAGACATTGCTGTATCAGGTACCGGGCGGTATGCTTTCTAATCTGACTTCTCAGTTAAAAGAGCAGGGAGCAGAGGACCGTTACTACGAAGTGCTTGAGGAAGTTCCGAGAGTTCGTAAAGATTTGGGAGAACCGCCGCTTGTCACACCATCTTCGCAGATTGTCGGAACACAGGCAGTATTCAATGTTCTGATGGGAGAACGCTACAAGATGGCAACAAAAGAGACGAAAGATCTTCTGAGCGGAAAATATGGTAAAACGGTGAAACCGTTCAATGAAGAAGTGCAGAAGAAATGTATTGGAGATGCAGAAGTGATCACTTGTCGTCCGGCAGACTTGATCCCGGATGAACTGGATACGCTGCGAAGCGAGATGGAACAGTGGTCACAGCAGGACGAAGACGTTCTTTCCTATGCACTGTTCCCTCAGGTGGCAACAGACTTCTTTAAATATAGAGAAGCACAGCAGACAAAAGTCGATCAGACAGTTGCAGACACAAAGAACGGCTCTTATCCGGTATAATATAGGAAGAGAATATTTATGAAAGCGCATATCCGAAGTGCCGGATCCGGCAAGAGACAGCGTGTTTCATAATATCAGATCAGAAAAAGAATCCTCGCAGGGAAGTTGTACAGACATTCCTGCGGGGGTTTTTTGCTGGATAGGAAATGGCGCTTTAGACAATCAGAACACACTGCAGAATTCTTTTGCCAAAGCATGCAGCGGGGTTGACAAATATGGAATCTCAGCTATGATAGAGTAGGATATAAACGGAGAAGGAGATGGAGAATGAAACGATCGATATTATTTTTTGACATTGACGGTACTCTTTTGAGTGAGAAAACGGGAAAAATTCCGGACAGCGCGCTTTTGGCGCTTACAGAGGCGAAAAAAAACGGACATCTTTTATTTATTAATACAGGCAGAACGATCTGCGCGCTTCCGAAAGAACTCTGTCAGTTTGAATTTGATGGATATTTGTGCGGCTGCGGATCTTACCTTCTGTTTCATGATGAGGTATTGCTGGAAAGCCATATCGAGGAATCCTGCGGCAGAACCTATATTGAACAGATGTGGGAATGCGGGCTGGACGGAGTGCTCGAAGGGACGGAAGATCTTTATTTTCCGAAAAGAATATCACGCTTTGAAAAATTGGAGCAGGGAAGAGCATACTTTGGACAGCTGGGACTTGGCCAGAAAAAATATATCGAAGAGGGCGGATTTGTCTATGACAAAATCTTTGTATACACCGATGAGAACAGTGAGAAAGAACGCTTTTTTCAGCTGATGGAAAAGGATTTTGCGGTGATCGACAGAGGAGGAGATACCTATGAGCTGGCGCAGAAGGCATTTTCCAAGGCGACTGCATGTGAATTTATAGTAGAAAAGTTCGGTGTGGAAAAAGACCAGGTCTATGTATTCGGCGACAGTATGAATGATCTTCCGATGTTTGAATATGCAGTACATACGATCGCGATGGGAAGTCATGCTCCGGGACTGAAACCGTATACAGAGTTTGTGACGAAGCCGGTGGAGGACGGAGGGATCTTCGCGGCAATGAAACACTATGGGCTGATCTGATGCAGCGCGCATGGAATCTTCCTTTACTTCAAGGAGAGAGTTGTGTATAATAAGTGAAGACTTAGATGAAATGGTGGGGAAATTATGAAATATATAGGTGGAACAAGTGGAAATGAGTTCCTGAAGAGAATCGAAATGCAGTATGGGAAGTTCAGCAAGGGGCAGAGACTGCTGGCTGACTATATCATAGAGAATTACGACAAGGCTGTTTTTCTGACAGCGGCAAAGCTTGGCGAAGTTGTCGGTGTAAGTGAATCGACGGTTGTCCGGTTTGCCACACAGCTTGGATACAGTGGATATCCGGGGTTTCAAAAAGCGCTGGAGGAACTTGTGCGAAATAAATTAAATTCCATTCAGCGGATGGAAGTGACCTACGGCAGGATCAGTC
>JAPFCT010000319.1 GCA_026169575.1 Faecalimonas sp. | reverse complement strand
TCCCGGAATATCGGCAATGACAAAGCCATCCCCGCCGTCTTTGAAATCCACAACACCTAAGTTTGGGTTCAACGTCGTAAAATGATAATTTGCGATCTTCGGATTTGCATTTGTCACGCGGGATAAAAACGTAGACTTTCCTACATTCGGGAATCCGATCAGACCGACATCCGCGATCACCTTCAGTTCCAGATTTACCCAGAGTTCCTGCGCAGGCTGTCCCGGCTGTGCATACTTCGGTACCTGCATCGTCGCAGTCGCGAAATGCTGATTGCCAAGTCCTCCTTTTCCTCCACGGAGGATCACCTGCCTTCTGTTCTCTCCGGACATATCTGCGATGACTTTGTCAGACTCTGCCTCTTTGATGATCGTCCCTTCCGGTACTTTCAGGATGATATCCGGCGCATTCTTCCCATGACATCTGCGCTTTCCGCCCTGCTCTCCATCTTTTGCGACATACTTTCTTCTGTGGCGGTAGTCTGCAAGCGTATTTAATCCGTCATCCACTTCAAAGATCACATCGCCGCCTTTTCCGCCGTCTCCTCCGTCCGGACCGCCGTTTGGCACATACAGTTCTCTTCGGAAACTTGCATGTCCATCGCCGCCTTTTCCGGAACGGATATAAATTTTTGCTCTGTCTGCAAACATATTTTTGTTTCCTTTCTATGTCAATCTCTCTGTTCTATTGTTCCATGAATGCTATTATTATATCAGAATCTTGTAATGATAGATAGTGAATTTAAAAAAAGACTCCAAACCTGATGATTTGAAGCCTGTTTTCATACTTATTATTCTGCTACTGGATAGATAGAAACCTGTTTCTTATCTCTTCCTTTTCTTTCGAATCTTACAACTCCGTCAACTAAAGCGAATAAAGTATCATCTCCACCGCGTCCTACGTTAACTCCTGGGTGAATCTTTGTTCCACGTTGTCTGTAAAGGATATTTCCAGCTTTTACAAATTGTCCGTCAGCTCTTTTCGCACCTAATCTCTTAGATTCAGAGTCTCTACCG
>JAPFCT010000320.1 GCA_026169575.1 Faecalimonas sp. | reverse complement strand
GTGTTGTTATATAAAACTACCTGTTTTATTGCATGGCAAATAAACCTTCAAGTGCCAGTCTGTTAAAATCAATTACTTACAAGAAAAATACGAGTTCTGAGACGCTGGAAATTTCTAATTCCATAAGATGTTCGTTTCAGGACTTTTATTTTATTATTGAATCCTTCGGTTGGACCATTCGTGATATGTGCATATTTAAAAGCATTTAAAATTTCTTTAGACCATGTACGATAGGTTTTAGTGACTTTTTCAAATTCATATAATCCAGAAGATTCGGCCATTTTAATCCAGTCGAAGAAGTCCTTTCGTTGTTCGGAATACTTTCTATTCTGCCAAAGTTCATAAAATTTTTTTCTATAAAGTCTTAATATAAAATTGCAAACTTTTTGCAAAAAAATGTCTTGAAAATATAATAGAGATTGAACTGCACAGACAAGCGTGATATGATAAAAAACAGAACAATTGACCGGTTTAGGGTGGCATTTTCTATGTACACTATTTAATTGGTCATCTCCTTGTGGGCGGTTGTTCCTTTGAATATAATATACCATTTTAACGAGATTATTCAAGAAAAAGTAAAGGTGGGCAGTTTACATGGCGGTATTAAAATCATTAGATAATTCAGAAATGATCATTTCCTGTAAGTGTGGATGTGATGATGGGATTAGGCTCAAAATAGAAAAAGATGAAGAAGATTATTGCTTTATGACTTATGTAAGTGGAAACTGGTATAAGGAGCAGGCGGGATTTATAAAGAAGCTAAAGAAAATTTGGGCTATTATACGAAATAAAGATTTTTATTATTCTGAAATTATACTTAATAAGAAAGATTGGGAAGAGTATAAAAAGTGGGTAAATGAAAAATGAGAAAATGCTGTTAAGGGGGCTTGGAAACAAACTCTCTTTTGTTTTGTCAAAGAGGCAGAAGAGGGATTTGAGGTGTAAGGTGTAATGTTCCTTTCTAAAATCCCCCTCAACGGAGGAAATGCCGGTCACTGACCGGCATGTTATGAAAAAGAAAAAGTTTTATCTATATAAAAAAGGTATTGTCCTTTGTTTGAGTCTTATCATACAGAAGAATTGTGATAAAACTGTGATGAAAAAATAAGAAAATTGTGAATAAATGGAAAAGAAATTTGCAATCGGGAAAAACAGTGTTAAAATGAAAGAAAAACGAAGAGATACAGCGGGAGGTGAGCGGCATGCAGTATGAAGGACAGATTTGCAGGGCGCCGATGGAACGGGGATCGTACATGCTTCCGGTATCAGTCGGCTGTTCTTATAATGCGTGTAAGTTTTGTACATTATTTAAGCACTTACAGTACCGGGAACTGCCGGTTGCACAGATCGAGCAGGAATTGCAGAGGGTAAAGCGGCTGAATGGAAATCCGAAGAAAGTGTTTTTGGGCGATGGAAATGCATTTGGCATGGAGACGGAACGACTTCTTGAGATTTTGGATTTGATCCGCGTGTATTTTCCGGATGTGGATGAGGTAAACATGGATGCAACGGTGACAAATATCCATGAGAAGAGTGATCGGGAACTAAAAGAACTTCAGGAAGCGGGGGTACGTCATCTGTATCTGGGAATTGAGAGCGGGCTTGCGGATGTGCTGGCATTTATGAACAAGGATCATACGCTGGAGCAGGCATATACGGAGATTGCTCGGATCAGGCAGGCGGGGATGATCTATGATGCCCATATTATGACCGGAGTTGCGGGGAAGGGCAGAGGAATTGAAAATGCAGAGAAAACGGCGGAGTTTTTAAATGCGACAAGTCCGAGGCATGTGATTAATTTTTCCATGTTTCTGCACCGGGAGGCGCCGTTATACCGTGAGATCATGCGCGGAAATTTTTCACCGGCAGACGAGGTGGAGAATTTGCGGGAAGAGAAATGTCTCCTGGAACATCTGCATGTGGATGGATTGAAATACGATGGCTTTCATGATTTTTTAGAGTTCCGTGTCAGAGGGACCTTTCCGGAAGACCAGGAGCGGATGATTGCAAAAGTGGAGACGACAATTGAGAAAAATGAAAAAGAAAAGCAGGTTTTTGCAGTGATTTAAGATGATTTTTCAGAAAAATTATGTTATACTGTATCACAAGTAAGGCGCCATAGAAGTATTTTTTCTGTGGCGGTGTGACAAATAGAAAAAGGAGGCATTACAACAATGTATGCAGAATTTGATGAAAGTTTAGTAACTGGAAATGAGATGATTGATTCACAGCACAAAGAGCTGATTGCGAAGATCAATTCGCTTGTGGAAAGCTGCGAAAAGGACGGCGGAAAGATTGCAGCCACAAAGATGTTAAATTACCTCGCAGAGTACACAGAGTTCCACTTTAATGCAGAGGAGAAGCTGCAGGAAGAGATTGCATATCCGGGTATCGAAGAACACAAAAAACAGCACCAGGAGTTATACAAAGTCGTAGAAGAACTGCATGAGATGTTAGAGGAGCAGGAAGGACCGACAGAAGCATTTGTAGAGCAGGTAAATAAAAATGTGATCCAGTGGCTTTACAAACACATCAAAGGCTTTGACCGTTCTGTGGCAGAGTACAAGAATTTAAGAAAGAGCAGTGAACTTTTATAAGTCTGACGGGGCACACCAATGCCGGAAAGAAGCGTTTAGCCGGAACGTTACGGCAGATAAAGCACTGTAAAACTGAAAATGTATAAAAAAAAGGATTGCAAGGCATCAAATCATAAGATGCCGCAGTCCTTTTTATGTGTCAGAAATGTTGCTGGATATAATAAAAATGCTCCGCAGGAATATGCTGCGGAGGATAGAAAATTGTGTTGTGAATGCTTAGTTCAGTGACTGCTTATTTCAGAAACAGAAAAATATATGCGGCGACACCGATGATCAGAAGGAACAGAATGATCATAACCGCCAGAATTACCTTATCCTTTGTCTCTGAAGGATCTGTTTCATCTTCGATCTCAAGCATATTCCGGTAGTTCTCACGGATGGTCCGCTCGGATTTCTCGCGGATATGCTTTGGTGGGATATTGGAATATGTCTGCTGTTGTGCCGGAAGTTTGTAGCGCTTCCTGCATGTATGGCATAAGCCGTAGGAACTGTCTTTTTTACTGATGACAAGTTCTCTGCCACAGTGTGGACATTTCATAATGACTACCTCTCTTTGCTTTTGTTTATACGGAGATTATAACAAACTTAGGTGGAATCTACAAGCTGGAAATCACATGAAAATTAAATCGCCTGATGAAAATAAAACAGGGATATGGTATGATAGGAATACGAAAAAAAGGCAGGAGAACGATGAGAATGAGAACGAATCTGGAACGATATTTTGCAGCGTGCAGAGAGAAGAAAAAGACCGGAAACATCCGCGTGACCTATGCGGAACTGCTTGAGCAGGCGGCAGGAGGCAAGGAACAGAAGCTTCTGGAGATCCGCACCGGGCGGATGCGGGAATTTCAGCAGCTTCTGGAAGAATTTGTACAGAAGGGCGTGATCGCCCCGGTGAAAAGAAGCCGGAAGTGTGGGTATACGGAAGTGATCTATGAGCGATATGAGATCATCGGAAGGAAGAAGGAGAAGGCGGAGGATACGGCCTATCTCGCACTTCTGCATTCTTATGTAGGGACGAAGGTGTTTGATGCTTACCGGAGAAACCGGAGCACTTTTGAAAGAGACCGGGAAGCGATCGATGTGCTTTACCGCTATTACTGCAGCGCAGAGAAAGAGTGGATGACCGCAAATGAACTTGGGTATTATTTGTTTGCGGATGAGAAGGCATTTGAGCAGCCGGAGCCGGAAAAAGAACCACAGACAGAAAAGGAACAACAGAAGGGAAAAGAGCAGAAAGCCGATGAGGAAAAAGGGCAGCACGAGAAGAAGCAGGGGAAGAAGATCGGAAAATATACCCATCTGCTGAGCAAAATGGGATTTGACATCGAGCAGGATCTGCGGGCATTTTATACGAAGGAACCGTTTGTCTGCCAGATCCGCGCTTCGTTTTTTGAGAAAAAGATCCGGAGGATCCTGATCGTGGAAAATAAAGATACGTATTTCCGGGTCAAGGACGGGCCGTATGGAGATGCATATGACTGTGTGATCTACGGTGCGGGGTGGAAGATTACAAGAGCCTTTTCTCTTGCACCGGAAACTGGTATAATGGAAACAGACGTCATCGATTATTTCGGGGATATAGATCCGGAAGGATTTTCAATTTATTATGAACTGAAAACGCAGTATGCATCGTATCAGATCCAGCTGCAGGCAGCGTGGTATCAGATGATTCTGGAGGCGGTAAGCGATCAGGGAAGAGTGCCGCAGAAGATCAGAGGACAGATCCAGGCGCGGGCGAGAGAAGTGCTTCCGCTCGCCCTGCAGGAGTTTTCTCCTGAGACGGCGCAGATACTGGAAAGAATGATGCTGCAGGATGGATGTTACATTCCGCAGGAGGCGCTGATCCTTACGGTATGACAGCGTATATCAGAACCGGACAGACGGAGACGGGGATGGTAGTCTGGCGGATCTGTTTTAAGGAAGAGCGCGGAATATTTATGAGGAGAGACAGAAGATGGAGTTATATAGAAATTTGCTTTCAGAGATCCGGGCAGAGCAGGCGCTCCGGATGGAGAGCATGAAGAAATACTATCCGTTTTTTGAGATTGTGAGTCATGATCTGAGACAGTTTCAAAATGGGAAATACAAGTCAGTCGATCTGGGCTATGTGCTTATGGCGGTGCTCAGGATGTTGATCGAGGAAAATAATTTTAACAATACCGGGGTGACCTACACGGATTATTTGAATTTTGTCATTCCATTCCTGGAGAGTGAGTTTGGGCTGGATGCCACGCCGGAAGAATATGCACAGCTTGCAGGCTATGTGTTTGACAAGATCAAAAATGACGGAAAACCGTTTGCCTATGAGTTCTATGATCCGGAGGACAAAATCAGAAAGACGGCGCGGGTATGGCTGATCAAAAGTCATTTTCAGGAAGGAAATATTTATTACTATATTACAGAGAGCGGGATTGAATTTTATCTCAATACAAAGGAATTCAAAGAAGAGAGCAAGATCAGCATTCAGCAGCTGCTTCTTGAGAAAATGATCCGGACCCAGAATTTCAAAGGAGGGCGGGAGATCGTCAGGCGGATCTGCAATGAGGTGCTGAAACTGAAAATGCAGAAGCGGGAAGTGCTTCAGGTGCTTGTACACGATCTGAAAAACGGACTTTTATTGTACCGGGAATTTTTCCGGCAGAGTGTCTGCTGGTTTGACGAGGAACACGATCTGTTTATGAAAAATACAAGGCTGATCGCCGGGGCAATGTCTATGCTGTCTCCGGTTGAGCAGATTAAAAATAAGGAAGAGATTTTTTTGCTTGATGGGGAACTGAAGCGGGCGATGGCGATGCATTCGGAACTGTTAAGCGAGTGCATGGATCTGCGGAGAAAGGTTGACAGTATGGTGGAGCAGGGAACATTAAATGCGATCCGCCCGGTCGTTTACTTTCGCCAGTTTCTTGAGACAGCGTTGGCAAAAGATGATGCAGAACAGTTAAAACTGCTTGCAGAGCCGTTGTTTCAGCCGAAAAAGAATAAAATGTTTGATTTGAAACGGCTGGATGAGATGCTGGCGCTCCACCGGGGAATGGATGAAGAGGCGGAGGAGATCCAGGCAGAAGAGGAGGCCGATTATGTCTATGAAGACGAGCAGGAAGAACAGCGGATCAGCGGCAATTACCGGATCCTTGTGAGAGAGTTGTTTGCAATGTTAAAGAGAACGGACTGCTTCACGCTCAGAGAATGGAATGGACTGTTAGAGCAGCGCTATGGACAGCGGATCTTTGCCAACGGAGATTATTATTCGTTTCTTGTGAATCTGTGTCAGAGACATGAGATTGTGATCCGGGATGCGATAAGACATCCGGCGACCAACCTGGAAGCAGTGCTGAAACAGTATTTTGAGACAGAGGGAACAGAAGAAGAGATGCAGATGGATTTCTGCCTGGAGACGCTGACAGAGGAAGAACCGGTCACTTTCCTGGAGAAATTCTCTGTGACAAATATAAGAGTGGAAAGGATGAATGGAGATGACAGACCAGACGCTGGAGACAGGGATTGAGATTTTTGCCAGACTGATCAACCAGGAGGCGGTAAAATATCAGGGCGAACATACAAAGCTCTATGAGGCATATACACAGAACGGAGAAGTATTTGATGCGGTAAATAAGATCACAAAGGCGCTGAATCTGGAAATTTACGATTACCGTGGAGGGCTCTATCTGACACCGGGAGAATCGAACCATGTATTTGGCTATACCAATGAAGAGCTAAAAGACATGATCGGTCTGCGTCTGAACCGGGAATTATTTCTCTGCTATTTCATTATTTATCATATTATCACAAAATTTTATACCGATTCGGCGACTTACACCTATCAGGAGTATGTCAAGATCCCGGAGATCGTGGAGGCGGTAGATGCTTCTTTTCAGGGATTATCTGAGAAACTGGAGACACTTGCACTGACAGAGGTGGAAGAATACAGCTTTGAGCAGATGGCGGTAGCCTGGGATCTGCCGCTTCTTACAAACGAGGACAGTTCCATGATCCGCGCAGAGAAAGGGTCACGGGCAGGAATGGTCAAGAAGACGTTTCAGTTTCTGATCCGGCAGGGACTCTTTCTGGAAGTGGAGGACCGGTATTATCCGACCGATCGTTTTTCGGCATTGATCGAGAGCTATTTTGAATCGGAGCAGAGCCGTATCTATGAGATTATGACAGGAGGTGGCGACGATGCCGCATATTAACAGGATCCGTGTAAACAATATCAAATATAATGTAGGAACACAGTTTTACGATGATCTGTGTCTCCGGTTTCAGGGAAAGAACAGCCTCTATGACCTGGCGAACGGGGGCGGCAAGAGTGTTCTGATGCTCCTGCTTTTGCAGAATCTGATCCCGAACTGTACGCTGGATGACAAACAGCCGGTGGAAAAGCTGTTCCGCGGAAGTACCGGGAGCAGTGTGATCCATTCCCTGATCGAGTGGGATCTGGACAAGCCGGATCAGGACCAGTGCGGGTTCCGGTTTATGACGACTGGTTTCTGTGCGCGAAAGAAAGCAGACCGCATGAAAGAAGGGGAGGAGGAAGTCTCTTCTTCCGCGATTGAATATTTTAATTATTGTATCTTTTATAATGAGTTCAACGATTATGATATTTTAAATCTTCCGCTTGTAAATGGAAAAGAACGGATCACATTTAAAGGACTGAAAGAACTGATCAAACGGCTCCAGTCAGAATCGAACCGGAAGCTTTCGGTGAAGATTTTTGAAAATTCCAAAAGTGAATACCAGAGTTTTATTGCGGGACATGGACTGTATGAAAGTCAGTGGAATATTATCCGGGGGATTAACAAGACAGAGGGGCATGTAAGGACTTATTTCGAGAGCAATTACCGGACAAGCCGGAAGGTTGTGGAAGATCTTCTGATCGAGGAGATCATCCAGAAAGCATACCAGCTTCAGACAGGCAAGGAGAAAGATGCGGAAGAGCTGGCACAGACACTTCTGGATATCCGGGAGCAGATGGTAGAGCTTTCAAAGAAAAAAGAACAGATCGCAAATTATGACAGGCAGATCACGGTAATCCGGGAATTTGTCACCAAGTTTGAACCGCTTTTACAGAATTTTGAGCTGTGCAGAGAGAATGAACAGAAGACAAGTGTCTTTTATCACGCACTGCTTGATGAGAAAGAGCGGATTGTGACAGAGGCGGAAGAACTGGGAGCAAAGCTGCAGAAGATCCAGGAACAGAAGCTTGAGACGAAGCGAGTCCTTATGACGCTGGATCTGCAGGAACTGGAGAGCTGCTTTGATGAAGTAAACTATGAGAGAGAACAGAAGGAAAAGCAGAGAGAACAGTTAAAAGAAGCAGTCAGGGAATTAAAGCAGACAGTTACGGAGAAAGAATCGATC
>JAPFCT010000171.1 GCA_026169575.1 Faecalimonas sp. | reverse complement strand
GTATTTACAAGGGAAACCCTGGAGCAGGTGACAGTTCCTCTGCAAAAAGAGATCCGATTATTTCTGGAGAAGTACCGGACAGTGGAACCGGCAGAACTTACCGAAAAAAGGTATGAGCGGTTCCGCAGACTGTAAGGGAAAAACAGAAAAAGATTACAAAGAAACAGAGCAACAGGAAAGAAACACAGAGAGCAGGTACAAGGTATGAAGTGGAAAGAAAAAGCAGTATGGATTGGAGAAAAGCAGCTGAAGGTTCCGGTCATTCAGGGGGGAATGGGAGTTGGGATCAGTCTTGGAAGGCTGGCTGGCAGTGTGGCAAAAGAAGGGGCAGCGGGGATCATCTCCGCTGCCCAGATCGGATACCGGGAACCTGATTTTGATACGAATGCAAAAGAGGCAAATCTGCGGGCGATCAAAAAAGAGATGCAAAAGGCGAGAAAACTTTCGCCGGATGGAATTGTCGGATTTAATATTATGGTAGCGATGCAGCATTATGAGGAGTATGTCCGCCAGGCTGTCCGCGCAGGAGCAGATCTGATCATTTCAGGCGCCGGACTTCCGACAGACTTGCCGAAATATGTGGAGGGAAGCAAGGTGCAGATTGCCCCGGTCGTCTCCACAGAAAAGTCAGCGAAGGTGATCTTGAAATACTGGGACAGAAAGTACCGCCGGGCTGCAGATCTGCTGGTGATCGAGGGCCCGTCTGCCGGAGGACATCTCGGTTTTACAAAAGATCAGCTTGCGCTGTATGACAGAGAAACTTACGAGGAGGAGATCCGGAGGATCCGGGAAGTTGTCAGGGAGTATGAGGAGCGCTACGACCGTAAAATCCCGGTATTTCTGGCAGGGGGGATCGAGAGTCACAGCGATGTGATGCGGGCGCTTGCACTTGGAATGGATGGTGTGCAGGTGGCGACAAGGTTTGTGACGACAGAGGAGTGTGATGCAGATATCCGCTACAAAGAAGCATACTTAAATGCAAAAGAGGAGGATATCGTCATTGTGAAAAGTCCGGTCGGCATGCCGGGACGTGCGATTTTGAATCCATTTATGAGACGGGTGATGTCCGGAGAACAGATTTTACACAGTCCATGCCACGGCTGTATCAAAAACTGCAGACCGCAGGAAATCCCGTACTGCATTACAGACGCACTGATCGCAGCGGCAAAAGGAGACACAGAGCATGCGCTTTTGTTCTGCGGGAAATATGCTTACCGGGCACAAAAAATAGAAACCGTGAAAGAAGTCATTGCTTCTTTATTAGATCCATGTGTATAATATCAGCATAAGAATGTCGGCAGCAGACAAAAAAGATGTTGGTAAAGGAGCCGGGGAAAGTGAATACATATGAAACAATCAATCATGTTCTCGTTCATTTGTTCAATGAAATATGGGAATTAGAAGAGAAAGCGATCATCACAGAAGAATATAAAGATATCAGCAACAATGACATGCATATCATCGAGGCGATCGGACTTGGAGAAGGAAATACGATGTCTGTCATTGCAAAGAAATTAAATATTACCGCAGGATCACTCACGACATCGATGAACAGCCTTGTCAACAAGAAATATGCAGTCAGAGAGAGAAGCGAGCAGGACAGACGGGTTGTCCACATCCGCCTGACGAAAAAAGGAGAGCGGGCATTTTACCATCACCAGGAATTTCACAGAAAGATGACAGAGGCAGTGATCGATTGTCTCGGGGAAGAAGAACTTCCGGTACTTGTAAAGACGCTGGACAAGCTGTCCGAGTTTTTCAGAGAATATCCGCTTCACCAGGAAGAGGGGAGGGGATAGGCATGGAAGAGAACACAAGAGAAATCCAGCGTTTGCAGCAGATGATCGACGACAGTCAGAAGATTGTATTTTTCGGTGGTGCAGGGGTGTCTACGGAGAGCGGGATCCCTGATTTCCGCAGCGCAGACGGACTCTATCAGCAGGAGTATAAGTATACCCCGGAGCAGGTGGTAAGCCATAGCTTTTTTATGAAGCATCCGGAGGCATTTTACGAATTCTATAAGGAAAAAATGATGTTTCTTGACGCGGAGCCGAATCCGGCTCATCAGAAGCTGGCACAACTGGAGCAGGCAGGAAAGCTGACTGCGGTGATTACCCAGAATATTGACGGGCTTCACCAGAAAGCAGGGAGCAAACAGGTGCTGGAACTGCATGGAAGTATTCACAGAAATTATTGCAAACGGTGTGGAAAATTCTATGATGCTGCGGCAATAAAGGCATCAGAGAATATCCCGCGGTGTACATGCGGAGGAATCATCAAGCCGGATGTGGTACTGTATGAAGAAAGTCTGGACAGCAGTGTGATCCGCCGGACGATTCAGAAGATCAGTGAAGCAGATATGCTGATCATCGGGGGAACTTCCCTTGTTGTCTATCCGGCAGCGGGATTTATTGATTATTTTCATGGGAAATACCTTGTCGTGATCAACAAAGGAGAGACCGGGCGGACGGTGGAGGCAGACCTCTGTATCCGCAGACCGATCGGAGAAGTATTTGCGCAGATCAGGGTATAACCCAGCTGTTTTATGTGGAGATAGAAAATAAGAACGCGCGGTGCAGGCAGCGCAGAAAAAAGCTGTGGAGAGTGTCAGGTAACAACTCTTCACAGCTTTCTTAATAATAACAGTCAATGCTGCTGCATTTGTTTCTAAGATATTCCAGTAGGATTTATTGCGGCTCTGTCATTGTGAATGGATCGAGCAGTTCCTCTGCTTCGCTTGGATCTAACAATCCTTTCTCGATGACGAGTTTGCGGACCGGAACTCCGGTTTTTAAGGATTCTTTTGCAATCTCTGCGGAAGGCTTGTAACCGATGGTCGGGCAAAGTGCAGTGGAGATCCCGACACTTGCGTCTACCAGTTCTTCGCAGTGTTTCTCGTTTGCAGTGATTCCGAGGATGCAGTTGTCCGTCAGTGTCTGTATAGCGGATGTCAGCGTCTCGATCGACTCAAATAAGTTGTAGAAGACAACCGGTTCAAAGGCGTTGAGTTCCAGCTGTCCGGCTTCGGCAGCCATCGTGATCGTGTAGTCATTTCCGATAATATTAAATGCAACCTGAGATACTACTTCCGGGATGACTGGGTTGACTTTTCCAGGCATGATGGAAGAGCCGTTCTGCTTTGGAGGAAGTGTGATCTCCGCAAATCCGGTGCGCGGGCCACTGCTTAAAAGCCGGAGATCGTTGCAGAGTTTTGATAAGTTGACTGCGCAGGTCTTCAGAGAAGAAGATACAGTCACAAATCCATCCAGATTCTGTGTCGCATCGAACAGATCGTCCGCAGATGCAAATGGAAGTCCGGTCAGTTCAGCAATCTTCGGGCAGATATGTTCTAAGTAAGAGTGGCTGACATTGATCGCAGTTCCGATCGCAGTTCCTCCCATGTTCAGGCGGTACATTTCCTTCTGTGCACTTTCCAGACGGCTGATATCTCTCTGGATCACAGAGGCGTAAGCGTGGAAAGACTGTCCCAGACGCATCGGAACAGCATCCTGAAGCTGGGTACGTCCCATTTTTAAAATATGATCGAACTCTTTTGATTTCTCAAGCAGTGCATCCAAAAGGCGCTGCAGTTCTCCAAAAAGAGGAACGAGTAATTTTAAGACGGTCAGCTTTCCGGCGCTTGGGATAATATCGTTTGTAGACTGCGCCATATTGACGTGGTCGTTTGGATGTACATGTTCATAAGAGCCTTTTGTTCCTCCGAGCAGTTCATCCGCGCGGTTTGCGATGACTTCGTTTGCATTCATATTTGCAGAAGTTCCGGCGCCTCCCTGAATGGCATCTACGATGAACTGGTCAAAGAATTTTCCGTCCAGGATCTCATCACAGGCAGTGCAGATTGCTTCGGATACTTCTTTTGAAAGTTCACCTGCATTCTCATTTGTAAGGGCAGCAGCTTTCTTCAGGACAATGATACTTTTGATGAACTCCGGGTGAAGGGGTCTGTGTGTGATCGGGAAATTGTGTTTGGCGCGAAGTGACTGTACTCCGTAATACGCGTCAGCAGGGACCTCTAAAGTACCTATCGAATCAGCTTCTAATCTTGTTTTCATAGTTTCTCTCCTCCGTATTCTCTCTTTCAAAACGCTTTCTGCGGCAGAAACTGCCCACAGACAAATTTTCTATAATTTATATATAACATGGACGGAGCTAAGAGAAAAGAAGTGGAGAAAAAGTGTGAAAAGAAAGAAAAAATAAAGTATAGACAGTTAGAAATGTTAATCTGAAATTATAAAAACTTTATTTTTTTAAGAGGGAAAGTTTTTCGGGAAAATTGACAGAAATGATTGTAATTCGCCGGGAAGTTTTCTATAATGGCAGGGAAAGCATAGACTGGGGGAAAAGGATATGGATCAGATTGACAGAGAAATTATAAAAATGCTTCAGAGAAATGCAAGGACACCGCTAAAAGCGATCGCGCAGGAAGTACACTTGTCGATTCCGGCAGTTTCAGCGAGGGTAGAGCGGATGGAGAGGGAACATGTGATCTGCGGATATACGATGCTTGCGGATCCGGTGAAGATGGGATACCATATCACCGCGTTTGTCAATATGGAACTGAAGCCGGAGCAGAAGGAGGGATTCTGCCGTTTTATACGGGGGATTAAAAATGTAGCAGAGTGCAGCCATATCACAGGGGCATACTCGATGCTGATCAAAGTGCTGTTTCCAAGTACGATGGAACTGGATCAGTTCGTAGGAAAGCTTCAGAAATATGGAAAGACGCAGACACAGATCGTATTTTCCTCGATCGTAAGTGCAAGAAGTGTCGGACCGCTGGAAGAAAAGGAAGAGGTAAAAGAGGGGGAAGAGCCAAAAGGGAAGGTACGGGAGAAAAAAACTGGAAGAAAATCCGCTGAAGACGTGTAGATAAGAATAAGCAGGAAATGCAAGATACTAAGAGGAAATAAAACGGCAGCTATAAACTGGAAGGTATCTGCATCAGACGGAAACATCTGAAAAATCGATGTTAGTCTGCTGCAGAAACATTCCGTTTACAGCTGCTTTTTTTAGGTTTCAATTCGCAGGAAAACGGTTGCAGTCCAGGCGGTATATATTATTTTCCGCAGATACTGCATCCAAGTGCACATCCGGTCGGTGTTCCCGCGCATCCGCCCATAGCAGTTTCCCGCAGTTCAAATGGAAGACTTTGGCCGACACGGTGCATTGCCTCAGCCATCTCGTCAAATGGGATCGGATGACGGATGCCGCTTAAGGCAAGTTCGGCGCTGGTGATCGCATTTGCGACCCCGATGGCATTCCGGCTCTGGCACGGCGATTCTACAAGTCCCGCGATCGGATCACAGACAAGCCCGAGCAGGTTGGACAGTGCAAAACTTGCCGCGTGCAGGGACATCTCAGGAGTTCCGCCCATGATCTCAACGACAGCGCTGGCAGCCATCGCAGAGGCAGCCCCGACTTCTGCCTGACATCCGGCTTCGGCTCCGGAGACAGAGGCATTGCGCATCAGGATGTAGCCGATCGCACTTGCGTTGAGAAGTCCGTCGTAAATACTGTTGTCCGGAAGGTTGTGTACTTCTTCCAGTGCGAGAAGCACCCCCGGAAGTACCCCGGAAGAACCGGCAGTCGGTGCGGCCACGATCAGTCCCATAGAGGCATTCACTTCAAGCACTGCCATACTGTAGGCGATCGCCTTTGAGAGCATCGATCCGCAGACACTGTCCGGCTGCGAAGCATGTTCAGAGACTTTCTTGGCCTCGCCGCCGAGAAGGCCTCCGATCGAGCGTACTGGCTCTTTTAAAGGCTTGTGGACAGAGTCCTTCATAATCGACAGAACCGTTTCAAGTCTGGACTGGATCTCTCCGGCAGTGAGACTTCCCATTGTGATCTCGCGCTGCTTCATAGCCTGTGAGATCGTGATAGTTTCTTTTTGACATAACTCTAATAAATCTTGTCCTGAATAAAAATCCATAACAGCTCCTCCTACATCTGAATGAGCATCAGGTCAGAGACATGCTCATGTGTTTTGATCTTATCTAATACGGATGGCGGAATCGTCTCATCAGATTCTACGACCGTAAATGCATTGGCGCCTTTGTCTTCCCGGAACAGTCGCATAAATGCGATGTTGACATTTTCCTCGCTGAGGCACTGGGTGATGTGTGCCACCACGCCCGGTTTGTCTGTCTGACTGACGATCAGTGTGCTGTATTCCCCCGTGAATTCCACATCGATCTGGTTGATCCGCACGATCTTCATCTTTCCCCCGCCGATGGATTCGCCGCGGATTGATAGGGTATGTCCGGTTACGCCGACAAGGTCGATGTCAGCGGTGTTCGGATGATTTGTCATCGTCTTTTCGTCGATGATGTATTCGTATTCGACGCCTCGTTCTGTGGCGATTGCGAAAGCATCGCGGATCCGCTCATCGTCTGTGGAAAATCCTAGGATCCCGCCGAGCAGCGCCCGGTCAGTTCCATGTCCGTGGTAAGTCTTGGCAAAGGATCCGTAGAGTGTGAAAGTTACTTTTTTTACTTCTTCCGGAAACATTTTTCTTGCCAGAAGTGCGATGGATACGGCGCCTGCCGTATGCGAACTGGATGGACCGATCATATTCGGGCCGATCACATCAAAGATACTTAAAAAGTTCATAATCTATCCTCCTGAGAGATTTTTTGCATAACTAAATATAGTATAGCACAGATCGTGGAACAAAAGAAAGCATGGAGAAGAGAAATTATCAGGAGATTTTTCCCGGGGAGAAATCAGGTGAGACTGTCAAATAAAATTTGCAAAATCGTCGGATAGCACAAAATGACTATGGTAAAAATAGCTAAAAATGACAATGAAAAACTATGATAAACATATAAAAAGCCAGAGCGTATGGGGAAATTTATTGACAGTATCATCAGATATATATAAAATATAAATATGTTTATAGAGTCGGATGATAAATTCGAGAGAGACTGTGCGGGAACGTATAGCGCCGAAGGGGAAAGGAAGTACCAAAGCTCTCAGGCAAAAGGATTGAATTTGGACGAGCTCTCTGGAGAACGCGGATACGCGTACCGAAGAAGAAACTTATACGATGCGGAAGTGAAATTAATAGTAATTGAAGTAAGAATAGGGAAACTTTCAGGTTCGAGGACAGAGATGAACAAAAGTATAGACGTGCTTTGTTTGTCTGTGTCTTTTTTTGCACGCATTTTCCGGGAACAGGAACTGCAAAAGAAAGAGGAGGCAAAAGAATGGCAGTAATATCAGGATTAGGATTGTTGTTAGTCACGCTGGCGGCATTTTCATTATTTAGTATGAAAGCGCCGAAAGGGTCAGAGGCAATGTCGGGAATGGCAAGCGCGGCTGTGGCTACATTTCTCGTGGAGGCGGTACACAGATACATCTCAGGAGACTTGCTGGGGGTAAGTTTTTTAGGAGAAGTAGGAAGTACGGCAGGAAGCCTGGGAGGAGTTGCAGCAGCGATCATGGTTCCGGTCATGATGGGGGTAAATCCGGTGTATGCAGTCGTTGCGGGGGCAGCGCTGGGCGGATATGGGATTTTACCAGGTTTTATTGCCGGATATGTGATCGGTTTTGTCGCACCGCTTCTTGAAAAATATTTACCGACAGGGCTGGATGTGATCGTCGGAGCGCTCTGTGTGGCGCCGCTGGCAAGAGGGATCGCATATATTTCTGACCCGGTAGTCAATGCAGCGATGGGACAGATCGGGTCAATGATCACAGCGGCGACAGACCAGTCACCGGCGCTGATGGGCTTTATGCTCGGAGGGCTGATGAAGATGATATGTACTTCACCGCTTAGTTCTATGGCGCTGACAGCGATGCTGGGACTGACCGGACTTCCGATGGGAATCGCATGTATCGCATGCGTCGGAGGGGCGTTCACAAATGGAATGATCTTCCGGATGCTGAAATTAGGGGATAAGAGCAGTACGATCGCAGTCATGGTAGAGCCGCTGACACAGGCACACATTGTGACAAAGCACCCGATTCCGATTTATGGTTCCAACTTCTTTGGAGGAGGAATTGCGGGGATTGGAGCAGCGCTTCTTGGAATCGTATGTAATGCGCCGGGGACAGCATCACCGATTCCGGGGCTGATCGCACCGTTTGCGTTTAACTCGCCGGTAAAAGTCATTCTTGCACTTGTGATCGGAGTTGCAGGAGGAATTCTGGCAGGCTATGTCGGGGGACATTTCTTCAAAAAGCATTACGCAGTATCCGATGCGCATATCGAAGGCAGATAAGTGACACCGGGGGCGCTGTGCAGGAACAGGCAGGTCTATTTTTTGGAATCCGTAAACATATGGAGAGAAGTGGCATAAAGAAGTAAAAAGATGCAGACATAAAAAAGGAAGAAACAACGAAACCTCAGGGGCGGGGCGACGATGTTTCTTCCTTTTTCTTTTCGGTGCGGTATATCCGGGATCCTGCGCCGGACAATATCCGGATCTATCAGTTGTCAAACAGCTCGATACTGCGGGCAAGGATGCCTTTCATCTGTGCGATCGCGATCCCGTAGTTTGTGATCGGGATATTCTGGTCCTCGGCGCAGGCGAGACGGTATTTCATCTCACGGTCATTGAGCATACAGCCGCCGCAGTGGATGATCAGACGGTACGAAGACAGATCAGCCGGGAATTCGGTGCCGCTTGTAAAGTGAAATTCCGGTTCACAGTCAGTGTAGCTGCGGATCAGGCGCGGAAGCTTTACTGTGCCGATATCTTCGCACTGGCGGTGGTGGGTGCAGCCTTCTGAGATCAGGATCTTATCTCCATCAGAAATCGAATCCAGAGTGCGGGCGCCGTTTACGACGGTGGAAAGATTTCCTTTGTGTCTTGCAAATAAGATTGAAAAGGAGGTAAGAGGAATCTCTTTTGGAGTCTGGCTGGCCACCTGGGCAAATGCCTGACTGTCTGTGATGACCATCCGTGGCCTGACAGACAGTTCCTCTAAGGTACGGCGCAGTTCGGTATCCTGCACGCAGAGGACACGCCCGTGATGATCCAGGATATCCCGGATCGTCTGCTGCTGCGGGAGGATCAGCCTCCCTTTTGGTGCAGAGGTATCGAGCGGGATCACGAGGATCACAAGATCCATCGGGGAGAGCAGATCGCTGACGATCGGAAGCTTCGCTGTTTCCTTTGGCTGGAGTGTGCCGATGAGATCTTTCAGAGCAGGGATCTGAAATCCGGAGACAGCGCTGACAGAAATCACATGTTGTTTTTGGAACGGTTCCATGCCATCCGGTGCTTCCTGCGAAATCTCGGCGGAGCAGAGATCACATTTATTGAAGACGATGACAGAAGGAATTGCTTTCTTCTGGATCTGTTCCAGAAGGGTGAAATCTTCCGCGGTCATACCGACGGTGCCATCCACAACGAGGATGGCAATGTCAGTTTTGTTTAAGATCTGGTAGGTCTTTTGCACGCGCAGTTCTCCGAGCGGTCCGTGATCGTCAAGACCGGGAGTGTCGATCAGCACGACGGGACCGAGCGGAAGAAGTTCCATCGACTTTAATACCGGATCGGTCGTTGTCCCCTTGATATCGGAGACGATCGCCAGATCCTGCCCGGTCAGCGCATTGATCAGGCTGGATTTTCCTGCATTTCGTTTCCCGAAGATCCCGATATGGAGTCTGTCGGAGGAAGGGGTTGCGTTTAAACTCATGTCAGTTACAGTCCTTTCTATCATAAGAAAATCATAAGTATCATTAGAAACGGAAATCTCTTCTGTTCTCTTCTTCGATCGCACGCAGGTGGTCGATGACGATCGCGCGTACTTTTTCATTCGGAATCTGTTCCAGTTCTTTTAAGATCAGTTTTTCTCCGACTTCTTTTGTCTCGGGAGAAGCATAGTCTGTCAGATATTCTTTCAGTGTCATCAGTGCATTTGGCTGGCAGCAGTTCTGGATCTGTCCGGATTTGCACAGAGACATGAAGCGGTCGCCGGTGCGTCCTTCGCGGTAGCAGGCAGTACAGAAGCTCGGGATGTAGCCCATCTCCATCAGCCATTTGACGATATCATCGAGCGATCTTGTATCGCTGAGATCAAACTGGGCAGAGTTTTCTTCCTCCGGCTCCGGTTCTGCGTAGCCTCCCACACTTGTCTTAGAGCCTCCGCTGATCTGGGAGATTCCGAGGTGCAGGACACGCTCACGGGATTTCTGACTTTCGCGGGTAGATACGATCATGCCGGTATAAGGGACTGCGATGCGGATACATGCCACAAGTTTTGCAAAAATATCATCGCTGATCCCGTTGTCAAAATCATTGGTGTCGATATCGTCTGCCGGACATAAGCGCGGCACACTGATCGTGTGAGGACCGACGCCGTATGCGGCTTCCAGATGTTCTGCATGCATCAGCAGACCGGCAAATTCGTAGCGGTATTTGTCAAGGCCGAACAGCACACCGATTCCGACATCATCGATCCCTGCTTCCATTGCGCGGTCCATCGCAGTGGTGTGATAGTCGTAGTCGTGCTTTGGTCCGGTCGGATGCAGTTCCAGATAACTTTTCTTATGGTAGGTTTCCTGGAATAAAATATAAGTTCCGATTCCTGCTTCCTTCAACTTCCGGTAATTTTCCACGGTTGTTGCCGCAATATTGACATTGACACGGCGGATTTCTCCGTTTTTATGTTTGATGCTGTAGATGGTATCGATACATTCCAGAATGTATTCGATCGGATTGTTGACCGGATCTTCCCCGGCTTCCAGCGCCAGACGTTTGTGACCGAGATCCTGGAGCGCGATCACCTCCTGACGGACTTCTTCCTGCGTCAGTTTCTTTCGTGCGATATGCTTGTTCTTTAAATGGTACGGACAGTAGGTGCAGCCGTTGACACAGTAGTTGGACAGATAGAGCGGCGCAAACATGACGATCCGGTTTCCGTAGAAATCTTTTTTGATCTGTTCTGCAAGCGCATAGATCTCTTCATTTTTCTCCTTGATATCACAGTCAAGGAGAACGGCTGCCTCCCGGTGGGAAAGTCCTTTTCGTTCTTTTGCTTTTGCGATGATCTGATCGATCAGCTCCGCGTTATGTCTGTTTGCCTCTGCATAGGCAAGTGTTTCCAAAATTTCCTCATGGTTGATAAATTCCTCTGGATTTTTTGAGCTGACATTGTACATAGTAGTATTCCTCCTCTTATATTTGAATATGATCGTGCAGATATGTGAGTATGCCGGTATTGGTATAGGTTCCTGTGATGCTTTTTAAACAGTGCTTTCTGTGTTCAGAGAATCTCCGCGTGCCACAACGATGTGGTAGCCAATCTTCTCCATCCGCCGCTCCATACAGTGCCGGCATTCGGCGGCTTCATCTCCGGTGCAGATCTTGTTGTCGTACAGTGCATAGTCTTTTCGCACATCGGTCGGAGAAAGGTTTGGCATGACGACATTTGCCCCGGCAAGAATACCGAGTTCTCTCCCGTTTGGATCGATCGTCCCAAGCGCGGTTGTCGAAGGCAGCAGAAGCTTTGGGATCATCAGCCGCAGAAGTCCGAGCATAAATAAGGTCAGTTCCAGCGTACCGGCAGGCTGTGCGGCAAATGGGGTATCGTGGTGCGGGATAAACGGTCCGATCCCGACCATATGTGGATTCAGTTTCTGGATAAACAGCATATCTTCCGCGAGATGTCCAGCGGTCTGGTAAGGAGAGCCGACCATAAATCCGGTTCCGGTCTGGTAGCCGATCTCCTTCAGATCATACAGACAGCGCTGCCGGTGGGCGGCGGTCAGTGACGCCGGGTGCAGTTTTCCATAGTGGGCAGAATTATAGGTTTCGTGTCGCAGCAGATAACGGTCTGCCCCGGCATCGAAAAATGCCTGGTAGCTTGCCCGTTCTTTCTCGCCGATGGACAGTGTGATGGCACAGTCCGGAAAGTCTGATTTGATCTTCTCGATCAGCGAGACAATTTTTTGATCGGTAAACCAGCCGTCTTCCCCGCCCTGAAGGACAAAGGTGCGAAAGCCCAGTTCATATCCGGTGCGGCAGCAGTTTAAGATGTCTTCTTCGCGCAGCCGGTAACGGCATACATTCGGATTGCTTTTGCGGATCCCGCAGTAGATGCAGTCGTTTTTGCAATAATTTGTAAATTCAATCAGTCCGCGGATATACACGTCATGTCCGTAATGCCGGTGCCTGACCTCGCGCGCCTGCGCAAACAAGTATTCGCTCACATCCCGGGTGCGGTTTTCAATCAGGAATGTCCATTCTTCTTTTGAGAGAAGATGGGTGTCCCGCAGCTGGTCGATCAAGGTGATCAAAGTCTGTTCGGATATTTTGTTCATAAGTCATGGCGCCTTTCTTAAGATTCCGGGGAAGTTGTCTTTGCGTAGATCGTCTTGCTGGAAATACCGGGAAGCATTCCGATCTTTCCGGATAAGGCGCTGATCACGTTATTGGGCGCATCCATGGCGATACTGATGATTGAGAGATTTTTCTCCCGGTAGGGGATCCCCATTCTCCCGATGATATAGCTTCCATACTGGCTGAGCAGGCTGTTGAACTGTTCGACAGAGTCGCTGTTTTCCACAACGATGCCGATCAGAGCGATTCTGGTAGGTGTTTGTTCCATAGAAACCTCCTTTGATTTTCCTGTTAAAGTGTGTCATATGGGAATTGCTGAGAAAAAATGCGACAGAAATCTGGCAGCAGAAATCAGAGGTATTTTACGAAAAAAAGACTCTGCGGGAGGGCAGAGTCTGATGAGCGTCCGGTGTACCGGAAGATGCTTATTTCGCAGAATCATCCCGTACACCAGTATTCATGTTACAATACGCCTCGCCTTTTCACTCAGGAATTCCTTTATGATCAGTACGTTTTTTCCAGTATAACATGGCAGAGGGCGGACAGCAATAAAAGTTTAATGTTTGACGAAGTTGCATAAAATTTTAATGCCGGATGAACTTGTCAAAGGCTAATGTTTGTTGAACTTGTGCGAAAAGGGCTTTACGTGCGCAGAAGAATTCGCTACAATAAAGAAGAGTCAGAACAAGACTGGAAAGCCGGAAAAACCGGCAAGAATCAGAGAAAAGAGGAGACAGATTATGGCAAATCCAATCGTAACATTTGAGATGGAAAACGGAGATGTGATCAAGGCAGAATTATACCCGGAGATCGCACCGAATACAGTGAATAACTTTATTTCTTTAGTACAGAAAGGATTCTATGACGGACTGATCTTCCACAGAGTGATCCGTGGATTCATGATCCAGGGAGGATGCCCGGACGGAACCGGAATGGGCGGCCCGGGATACCAGATCAAGGGAGAGTTCAAACAGAATGGATTTACAAATAACTTAAAGCATGAGCCGGGAGTGCTCTCTATGGCAAGAGCAATGCATCCGGATTCTGCAGGATCACAGTTCTTTATCATGCATGAGACTTCCCCGCACCTGGACGGATCTTACGCTGCATTCGGAAAGGTGACAGAGGGAATGGACGTTGTCAATAAGATTGCAGAGACAGCGACAGATTACAGTGACCGCCCGTTAGAGACACAGAGAATGAAAAAAGTGACGGTAGATACAATGGGAACAGCGTATCCGGAACCGGGAAAAAGATAAGAACTATTTTTCAAAATGAGACAAAGAGCTGCAAGCCAGACAACTGGCGGGCAGCTTTTTCTCTTGCAATACGACTTCGCTTCCAGTACAATAAAAGGCAGCTGGCAACAATGAGTAGAAAGCGAGGAACAGCCATGCGAATGATTGAGACAGAGAAACTTGTATATGAATATGAGAAGAGAGACGAAGAAGGAAATATAATCGGAAGCCACCGGGCGATCAACGCAGTCGATGTCCATGTGGAGCCGGGAGAGTTTGTTGCGATCCTCGGTCACAATGGTTCCGGGAAATCTACACTGGCAAAGCATATGAATGCGATCCTGACACCGACAGAGGGGACGATGTGGGTAAATGGAAGAGATACGAAGGAGCCGGACAATCTGTGGGATGTCAGACAGTCAGCCGGGATGGTATTTCAGAATCCGGACAATCAGATCATCGGGACGGTTGTGGAGGAGGATGTCGGATTTGGCCCGGAGAATCTCGGGGTGCCGACAGAGGAGATCTGGAAGCGTGTCGAGAAGAGCCTTGAGGCAGTCGGGATGATCGAGTACCGTCATCATTCTCCGAATAAATTATCGGGCGGACAGAAACAGCGCGTCGCGATCGCAGGCGTTGTGGCGATGGAGCCGAAATGCATCGTGCTGGATGAGCCGACAGCGATGCTTGATCCTAATGGGCGCAAAGAAGTACTTCGCGCGGTGGAGGAACTCAGGCGCCGGGAGAAAGTGACCGTGATCCTGATCACCCACTATATGGAAGAAGTGGTCGATGCGGACCGTGTGATCGTGATGGATCAGGGAAATGTCGTGATGGAAGGAACCCCGAGGGAGATCTTCTCCCGGGTGGAGGAACTGAAGAAATACCGGCTGGATGTGCCGCAGGTCACATTGCTTGCCTATGAATTACAGCAGAGAGGGCTGCCGCTTCCGGACGGCATTTTAAAGACAGAGGAATTGGTGAGAGAATTATGTCAATTACATTAGAACATATCAGTTATACGTACAGTGAAGGAACTGCCTATGAAAAAAAGGCGCTGAAAGATATTAATTTAGAAATCCCACACGGACAGTTTGTAGGGATCATCGGACATACCGGTTCCGGGAAGTCCACACTGATCCAGCATTTCAACGGACTGATCAAGGCGACTGACGGTGTGCTGAAGTACAACGGGGAAAATATTTACGCGGATCAGTATGATCTTCGGAAACTGCGAAGTCAGGTCGGGCTTGTGTTCCAGTATCCGGAGCATCAGCTATTTGAGACCGATGTGATCACGGATGTCTGCTTTGGCCCAAAAAACCAGGGCTTATCCCCGGAAGCATGTAAGGAGCGGGCAAGAGAGGCGCTAAAGCTTGTCGGATTTCCGGAAGAACTGTACGAAGTATCTCCGTTTGATCTGTCCGGCGGACAGAAGCGGAGAGTTGCGATCGCGGGAGTGCTTGCGATGCATCCGCAGGTACTCGTGCTGGATGAGCCGACGGCAGGGCTGGATCCGAAAGGGAGAGATGAGATCTTAGATCAGATCGCGCTGCTCCATGAGAAGCAGGATATGACGGTGATCCTTGTCTCCCACAGTATGGAAGACATTGCAAAATATGTGGAGCGGATCATTGTGATGAACCGCGGGGAGAAGATGTATGACGGCACTCCCCGGGAAGTGTTTGCACATTACAGAGAGCTGGAAGAAGTAGGACTTGCGGCGCCGCAGGTGACTTATATTATGAATTCTTTAAGAGAGCATGGCATTCCGGTATCGTCTGACGCGACAACGGTGGAGGAAGCCGCAGAGGAGATCCTGCGTGTGGTATCCAGAGAGAGACAGAGAGAAACAGAAGGCAGAGATGGGCAGGTGAGAAGATGATTCGAGATATTACAATAGGACAATATTATCCGGCGGACAGTGTGCTGCACCGTCTGGATCCGAGAGTAAAGATCTCCTGCACACTGCTGTATCTGATTTCGTTATTTCTATTTAAAAGTGTGCTTGGGTACGTGATCGCAGGGTGCTTTCTTGCCGGAGTGATCTGGCTGTCAAAGGTCCCGGTCAAATTTATTGTAAAAGGGTTAAAGCCGGTTGTGATGCTTTTGATGATCACGGTGCTCTTTAACTTATTTTTGACCAATGAAGGCGATGTGTTAGTCAAAGTCTGGATTTTTAAAATCACAGAAGGAGGGCTTCGCACAGCGGTATTTATGGCGATCCGCCTTGTATTTCTGATCGCGGGTTCTACGATCATGACACTGACAACGACACCGAATGCGCTGACAGACGGGATTGAGAAGCTGTTAAGACCGCTGAACAAGATCCATGTTCCGGTACATGAGATTGCGATGATGATGTCGATCGCGCTTCGCTTTATCCCGATTTTATTAGAAGAGACCGATAAGATCATGAAAGCGCAGATCGCAAGAGGGGCAGATCTGGAGAGTGGAAACATTATCCAGAAAGCAAAGAATATGATTCCGATCCTTGTACCGCTGTTTGTCTCTGCGTTCCGCCGCGCCAATGACCTTGCGATGGCGATGGAGGCGAGATGTTACCGCGGAGGAGACGGAAGAACGAAGATGAAACCACTTGTATATCATTCCAGGGACTACTTGTCTTATGCGGTGATGGCAGTCTATCTTGTCATCGTCGTTGTGATCGGAAGATATGTGCCGTTTCATCTGTGGATATTTTAGAGGGTGAGTTATGCAGAAAAAGAGAATCAAACTGACGATCGCATACGATGGGACGAATTACTGCGGCTGGCAGGTACAGCCAAATGGGATCACGGTGGAGGAAGTCGTCAACAAGGCGCTTTGTAAACTGACAGGGGAAGACATTGCGGTGATCGGCGCGAGCCGGACAGATTCCGGTGTCCATGCGCTCGGGAATGTGGCAGTGTTTGACAGCGCCACAAGTATCCCGCCGGAGCGGATCGCGATGGCATTAAATCAAAGGCTTCCGGATGATATTGTGATCGTAACATCGGAGGCAGTAGCTCCGGATTTCCATCCGCGATACTGCGATTGTGAGAAAACATATGAATATCATATTATTAATACACGGACGCCGGTTCCGACAAAGCGGCTGACAAACTATTTTGTCTCCTACAATCTGGATGTGGAAAAAATGCAGCAGGCGGCAGATTATCTGGTCGGAGAGCATGACTTTGTCAGCTTCTGCAATGTGCGGACCCAGGTAGAGGATACGGTGCGGACAGTGACAGAGCTGGAAGTGATCCGGCAGGGGGAAGAGATCACAGTACGGATCAGCGGAAATGGCTTCCTCTATAACATGGTCCGCATTATTGTGGGAACACTGATCCGCGTGGGAAGAGGATTTTATACGCCTGAGAAAGTGAAAGAGATTTTAGAGGCGAAAGACAGAAAGGCTGCGGGCGTGACTGCTCCGGCACATGGGTTGATGTTGGTCGAGATCCGGTATCCGGAAGCATAGAGGAAAGAAATTAAGCTAAAGAAGTATTTTGACGATGTATTAAGTATAGAAGATTCGTAAAAGGAGGGAGCATCGTGAAAATTACAAATTCTTTAGCTTTTTCTGTTGAGAGAAACAGCAGAAGAACGCTGACAAGTAATAACTGCACAGAGAAAAATGATTCGGAAAAAATAAAACAATATTTAAAAGACCATTATCCGCATATCCAGTTTGAGTTTTCGGAGGTAACTGGAAGTATTGAAAACTATGCAGATGCAAAAAAGGGAACCGGTTATATTGTAATCTCACCAGAATTTTTGGAAAAGCAGACCTTTGAAGAATTTACAGAAAAAACTGTGAAAAAACTGTCGGACCTTTTGGAGAAATATCAGAAGTCAGCACAGAAGGAAGCATGGATGACCGGAAAGAAAGTCAAGGGGACAGGACTGGTTGTTGACAAAGAGGGGAAAGTTTCTGCCTGGGTATCGTTTGACGGGCAGCAGGAAAAACAAAAAAGTGAGTTGGAACGTTACCTGGAACTTTTCAAACAACAGGAGAATCAGTTAAATCCTTACGAAAGAATCCGGCAGAAAATGATGAAGTCTTATAAATGTTCTTACAGCGCAAATATGATGCGGCTTGCCAGTGCAAAAAATGAGTTTGCAGTGAGAAGTCTTATTGCAGAAAAATATGGGGAATTAAGCAAAGTACGGATGGAAATTACAGATCAGAATGAAGCTGCGAAACTGATCCGGAAGATTAAGAAAGTAATCCAGCAGGGGAATCTTAAAATCGCACGTCTGCACAAGGAAGAGAAGATTGAACAAAGGAGAAAAGCAGCAGAGAAAGAATGTAAACGGAGAGAGGAAGAACGGCTAAGAGAAGAAGTGCGGAAAAAGAGGGTAGCTCGCCGGGCGCAGGAACGCTGTCAGACGATTGATATGATGGATATTTTCCCGGAAGGAAAAACAGCGCGAAAACATTATACACAGCTCCCAGGGGAGTATATACCTGTTGACGGAGCAGCACGTTCAGGTGGAACGGAATTTTTGGGACAAGGCGCCGGAGCGGCAGGAGGGATGGTGGAAGTACATCCATCTGTAGATGTTCTTGTCTGACAGTATGTTCTGACGGAGAAATGATGACAGTAAAGAAAACAGTATGAGAGCAGAAGCTGCCACAAAACAGATTTTTATGCAGAAAATAAAAAATACGGTTTTGTGGCAGTTCGTTTCAGTTAGATGTATTCTGCTTTTTTTCCAGAAGCGTACTGTAAGACGGCACACCGCACAAGGAACTGGCAGTGTAGATGGCACGCTCGATCGCGCTGGACATCACCTGCGCTGCAAGTGTTCCGGTCACATTTAAGTCCGCAGTTACATCTCCGACAGAGAGGGCATAGACACTGTCTCCATCCGCGGTCGTGTGAACTGGATTGATACTTCTTGCCAGTCCGTTCTGAGTCATTGCAGCGATCTTATTCATCTCTGTTTTTGTAAATTTCCCGTTTGTGATCACCGCGCCGATCGTTGTATTTCCGGTAAAGAGGTTGTGAAGGCCGCTGTACTGGCGGCAGATCAGCTCCTCTGTGCAGAGCATGGCAGGATGATGTTCCTGTGTCGTGTCCGATGAGATGTGAGCGGTACTGACAGGTCCTGCAAGCTGAAGACCTGTGCGGGAATCAAACACATCTCCAAGTGCATTGACAGCGACGATCGCACCGATCTTCAGGTCGCCGATCTGTATCGCATAGGATCCAAGCCCGGATTTCATCATTGATGCGGGACCAAGAAACTTTCCGACTGTGGCGCCGGTTCCGACACCGATGCATCCGTCTGTCTGTGTATTTGTCTGTGCATCTACGCATGCCTGATAGCCCATCGCCTTGTCCGGGCGGATATCGGAGGCACCGATGACCAGGTCATAGATGCAGGAAGCGCAGACGAGGGGGACTTTCGCGGCGCCGGTCTCAAAGCCGATATTTTGCTCCTCAAGATACTGCATGACACCACCTGCCGCATCGAGGCCGAAAGCGCTGCCGCCGCTTAAGAGAACGGCGTGGATCTTCTCAGCAGCCGCGACCGGGTTTAACAGTTGTGTCTCTCGGGAAGCAGGTCCTCCGCCTCTGACATCGACACCGGCAACAGCGCCCTGCGGACATAAGATGACTGTGCATCCCGTGGCGGCAGGAAGATCCTGCGCATGTCCGATCTGGATCTGTCCGATCTCTGTGAGTGGGATCTCTTTCATAACATTGTGTAAATTCATCATAATTTTCTATCCTTTCTTTTTGGGAGAAATTAGTGCTGCTGTCTCGTATTGTAGTACGAAAAGGGAAAAGAAGCAAGGGGAAGCGCGGTGCGGGCAGAAAAAGAATCTGGAATTCAATTTGATGATTTTGGGAAAATACGTTAGAATAGAAACGATGAGAAAAGAGTCAGAAAACGTGAACATAAAGGAGCAGAATATGAAAGCATTAGTAATTGCAGAGAAGCCTTCTGTTGCAAGAGATATTGCCCGCGTACTGAAGTGCACGAAAAATATTTCCGGTGCGATCGAAGGAGAGAAATACGTCGTCACATGGGCGCTCGGCCATCTTGTGACGCTGGCAGATCCGGAGGAGTACAGCAAAGAGTATAAAGAATGGAAGATGGAAGTACTTCCGATGATGCCAGAGCCGATGAAACTTGTCGTGATCCAGAAGACGGCAAAGCAGTACCGCGCAGTGAAGGAACAACTGTTTCGGAAAGACATCGGGGAGATTGTCATTGCGACAGATGCTGGGAGAGAAGGGGAACTTGTAGCAAGGTGGATCCTTGAGAAGGCAGGATGCAGAAAGCCGATCAGGCGTCTCTGGATCTCTTCTGTGACCGATCAGGCAATCCGGGATGGATTTGCAAAGCTCTGTGACGGCAGAAAATATAACGATCTCTATGCCGCGGCAGTATCCCGCGCAGAGGCAGACTGGCTTGTCGGCATCAATGCAACCCGGGCGCTGACATGTAAGTACAATGCACAGCTGTCCTGCGGGCGTGTGCAGACACCGACGCTGGCAATGATCGCGAAGCGGGAAGAAGAGATCCGTGCATTTCGCCCGCAGGAGTATTATGGGATTCAGGTGCAGGCCGGAAAGATCAGATGGACCTGGCAGGAACAGAAGTCGGGAAGCTTCCGTTCTTTTGCAAAGGACCGGATAGAGTCGATCAGCCTTGCCGTGAAAAACGAGAAGCTTTCTGTAGAACAGATAGAAACATCAGCGAAGAAAACCTATGCGCCGGGACTTTATGATCTGACAGAACTTCAGAGGGATGCCAATAAGAAATTTGGATTTTCCGCGAAGGAGACGTTAAATATTATGCAGAGGCTTTATGAACACCACAAAGTGCTGACTTACCCGCGTACGGATTCCAGATACATCGGAACAGATGTAGTCGATACGCTAAAGGACAGACTGCGCGCGATCAGCGTCGGACCGTATAAGAAACTGGCGGGAAGCCTTGTGATGAAGCCGATCCGGACAAACAGATCATTTGTGGATGACAAAAAAGTGAGTGACCATCATGCGATCATCCCGACAGAACAGTATGTACAGCTGGAACATATGACAAGTGAGGAGCGAAAGATCTATGATCTTGTTGTTCGGAGATTTTTAAGCGTACTCTATCCGCCTTTTGAATATGAACAGACGACGCTGCATGCAGCGATTTCCACAAAGCAGCCAGGAAAGAGTGGAAAGGAATATTTTGTCGCAAAAGGAAAGCTCGTAAAGGAAGCCGGATGGAAAACCGTTTATGAGTATGAGGAAGAAGAGGATGAAGAGGGACTGGCAGAGCAGTCGCTTCCAAAGGTAGAGAAGGGCTGCTGCCTTGCTGTGGAGAAAGTAACGGTGACGACTGGGAAGACGAAGCCGCCGGCGTATTTTACGGAGGCGACACTATTGTCTGCGATGGAAAATCCGGTCAGATATATGGAGAGCAGAGATCAGAAAGCAGTCCGGACACTCGGGGAGACCGGAGGACTTGGGACGGTTGCAACGCGGGCAGATATTATCGACAAGCTGTTTTCTTCCTTTTTGATGGAATTAAAAGGAAAAGAAATCCACATCACATCCAAAGGAAAACAGCTGCTGGAGCTTGTGCCGGAAGATTTAAAGAAACCGGAACTGACGGCAGACTGGGAAGGAAAATTGTCGGCGATCGCGAAAGGGAGCCTGAAAAAAGAAAAATTTCTTGAGGAGATCAGAACGTATACCGTGGATCTGATCGATGAGATCAAAAAGGGAGAAGGAAAATTCCGGCATGACAATGTGACAAACAAAAAATGTCCGGAATGTGGAAAGCCGATGCTTGCGGTCAAAGGGAAGAATGCAAGAATGCTTGTCTGCCAGGACAGAGCCTGCGGACACAAGGAAGTGATCGCCCGCATTTCCAATGCAAGATGTCCAAACTGTCACAAGAAGATGGAAATCATCAAAAAAGGGGATGAGGAACAGTTTGTATGTGTGTGCGGTCATAAGGAAAAACTCTCGGCATTTAAAGCGCGGAGGGCAAAAGAAGGAGCAGGCGTGAGCAAAAAAGATGTTCAGAGATACTTAAAACAACAGAAAGACGAGCCGGTCAACACAGCGTTTGCAGATGCATTTGCAAAGTTAAAACTGTAAGCGAAAGAGAAATCAGAAAAAAGAAAATCAAGCCCAGAATCATTGTTTATTTCAATATTCTTGCGTGAGAAAATATTGTATAGGTATCTTCTGATGTAGTATAATAGAAACCAGTAAAAAAGAAGGAGGCGCAGGGCAGCCGACGCGCAGAGGCATGAGTGTATGGCGCGCCGTACTCTGCAAAAAGGACAATGCAGATTAAGAATGTAAAAGTATTCACAGAAGAAAAACAATTTCAAGAGGGAGAGATCGCAATCGCAGATGGTATCTTTGCAAAAGAGGCAGATGGAGAAGTGATCGATGGAGAAGGATGCTATGCGATCCCGGGGATGGTCGATGTCCATTTTCATGGCTGTGTAGGATATGATTTCTGCGATGGGACAGAGGAAGCGATCGCTGAGATCGCCAAATATGAGGCGGCTCAGGGAGTTACTACGATCGTTCCGGCAACAATGACACTTCCGGAGGAGACTTTGATGGAAATCTCTAAGGTTGCCGGAAATTATAAAGGAACAGAAGGCGCTGATCTTGCAGGAATCAACATGGAGGGACCATTTATCAGTCCGGGAAAGAAAGGCGCACAGGCATCCACACATATCGTAAAGCCGGATATTGCGATGTTCCGCAGACTGCAGGAGGCTGCAAATGGACTGTACCGTCTGGTAGATATTGCGCCGGAAGTGGATGGGGCAATGGAATTTATTGAGGAATTAAAAGAGGAAGTCAATATTTCTTTTGCACATACACTTGCGGACTATGATACTGCGAAGAAAGGGTATGATCTGGGAGCAAATCATGCCACACATCTGTACAATGCGATGCCACCGTTTTCGCACAGAGAACCGGGCGTGATCGGAGCGGCACACGACAGTGCACACTGTATGGTAGAATTAATTACAGATGGGGTACATATCCATCCATCCGTTGTACGCACGACGTTTGATATGTTCGGGGATGACAGAGTTGTTCTGGTCAGTGACAGCATGCGGGCAACCGGGATGCCGGATGGAGAGTATACGCTTGGCGGGCAGGCAGTGCAGGTAAGAGGAAACCGTGCGACACTTGTAGAAGGAGGCGCACTGGCAGGATCCGTGACCAATCTGGCAGACTGTATGCGTGTGGCGGTGAAGGAAATGCAGGTTCCGCTTGAGAGCGCAGTGGCGGCAGCGACGATGAATCCGGCAAAGAGTGTGGGGCTTTATGACAAGTATGGTTCTATCACAGAAGGAAAGGCAGGAAATGTTGTGCTGCTGCGGGAAGACTTATCGCTGAAGGGAGTCATTCAGAACGGAAAAGTGATCCGCTGGGAGAACTAAAGCAGAAGAACGGAAAAGAATACAAAAAAACAGTATGAGCAAAAACAGCAGGAAATCCAACAAGGAGGACCTGCTGTTTTTTTAACTCCTCTGTCCAAAATACTAAAAATAAATGATAATGAATATCAAAATTATGTTGAAAACGAAAAGAAATTATGAAAATATAATCGATATTGAAAATCATACTCAAAATAAAAGGGGTTTTCAGATCAACAAAAAAGGAGTTTATTATGGGAAATACATTGCTTTCAATCATAACAATCGTGCTGTTTCTTCTGCTCTGTGGCATTTATCCGCTCGGGATGATTAGATTCCCGGGGGAATCCTCGGAGAAGAGGAGAAAGGCGATGGACTGTTCTCTGAGAAAGATCCATAAAAGTCTGGGGATCTGGATCATTGCAGCGGCATTGCTGCACGGAATCGTGGAGATCAAAGCCGGAAATCTGGAAGGGATGGCAAGCGGAAAAGCAGCATTTCTATTTCTGATACTATTGCTGGTAAGCTATGGATGCAAACGGAT
This sequence comes from Faecalimonas sp., assembly GCA_026169575.1. The sequence continues at coordinate 274 of JAPFCT010000171.1, read as the reverse complement.
CCTGAGAGAGAAGTGGCTGTTTGTGCACCGGATTCTTGCAGTGCTTGCTGTGATCACCGTTATCATTCATGTAGGAGGTACATTATGAAATTTATTTATTTAGCAGTTGGATTTATATCATTTGCGCTTGGCTGTGTCGGCATTGCGCTTCCGGTGCTTCCGACGACACCGTTTTTACTTCTGGCAGCAGTATGTTTTGCGCGGGGAAGCAGACGGATCGACCGGTGGTTTCGGCAGACAAGAGTGTATCAGAAACATTTAGAAGGATTTATTG
>JAPFCT010000081.1 GCA_026169575.1 Faecalimonas sp. | reverse complement strand
GAACAAAAGCAGCATTCTGAGACTTTTATTGCAGGGGAAAACAGCATAAAAGAAACATAAAAAAATAAAAAACAGAATAAAAAGCCAGTGGCGGCAGACAAAAAAGTAACACACTTGTCAGCACCACTGGCTTTTTTCGTCGGAGAAGTGGACTTTTTTTGCCGGAGAAAACAGTTGCTTTCTTGTAGGAGTGTGGTAAAATTGTGAGGATATCATTGTAAAAGAGAAAAGGAAGGAACAAAAGGAATGAAAAAGAGTGTGAATCTGTTGGAGGGACCGATTTTCCCATCACTGACAAAACTTGCCCTTCCGATCATGGCTACTTCGCTTGTACAGATGGCTTACAATATGACGGATATGATCTGGATCGGAAGGATCAGCAGTGACGCGGTGGCGGCAGTCGGCGCTGCGGGAATGTACATGTGGCTTGCGAATGGACTTGCAACCCTTGCGAAAATGGGCGGGCAGGTAAAGACAGCACATGCGATCGGAGCAAAAGATTATGAGGAAGCGGCAGGATTTACGAAAAGTGCGCTGCAGCTTGGTATTTTATTTGGGGTTATTTATGGTCTGGCGGCAGTGCTGTTTGCAGGACCTTTGATCGGGTTCTTCCATCTGAACAGCCAGCAGGTGATCGCGGACGCAAAAATCTATCTGCAGGTAACCTGCGGGGGAGTGATCTTCTCCTTTTTGAATCAGATTTTTACCGGGATCATGACTGCGATGGGAAACAGCAGGATTTCTTTTATGGCGACTGCAGTTGGGCTTCTTATGAATATTATTCTGGATCCACTGCTGATCTTTGGCGCCGGACCGATCCCGCACATGGGAGTGCTCGGGGCGGCGGTGGCGACCGTTCTTGCACAGGCAGTTGTGACGGTAATGTTTGTATGGTCAGCGCTACATGAGGAAACAGTCTTCCGAAAGGTCAGAATCTTATCCGGGATCCACAGAGAGCATATGCTGCTTCTGATCAAAATCGGTCTGCCAAGCGCTGTGCAGAGTATGATCTTTACGGCAATCTCGATGATCATTGCGCGTCTGATCGCAGGGTTTGGAGATTCGGCGGTGGCGGTGCAGAAGGTAGGATCACAGATTGAGTCAATCTCCTGGATGACTGCCGAAGGGTTTGCTGCCGCGGTAAATTCTTTTGTAGCGCAAAACTATGGAGCGGACAATCTCAGACGTGTGAAGAAAGGATACCGGATCGCGATGGGAGTTGTCACCGTGTGGGGGATCTTCTGCACGATCCTTCTGATCGGATGTCCGGAAGTGATCTTCCGGATCTTTATCCCGGATGAGAAGATATTGCCGATGGGAGTTGATTACCTCAGAATTTTAGGATATTCCCAGTTGTTCATGTGTGCGGAGATCACAACGGGAGGCGCGTTTGCAGGTCTTGGGAAGACACTACCGCCATCGGTTGTCAGTGTAGTTCTGACCACGGCAAGAATCCCAATGGCAATGCTTTTGACTTCGACAGTGCTTGGACTGAACGGAATCTGGTGGAGTATTACGATCTCCAGTATTTTAAAGGGAATCTGTCTGCTCATTGGATTTTTGCTCTATATGAAGAAGTTGAGAGGATGAAACAGAGATGAATCAGATACGGAAAAATTACAGGCATACGATTTATGCCAGTTATCTCGGATATGTGACGCAGGCGGTCGTCAACAATTTTGCGCCGCTGTTGTTTCTGACATTTCAGAAAAGCTATGGGATCTCCCTGGAGCAGATCGCGCTGCTTGTGTCGGTTAATTTTGGGATCCAGCTGCTTGTGGATCTGTTTGCAGTGCGGTTTGTCGATAAGATCGGATACCGGATCTGCATTGTTGCGGCACATGTGACAGCGTCGGCAGGGCTTGTCAGTCTGTCTTTTTTGCCGGATGTTATGGGAAATCATTATGCAGGAATACTGTTGTCGGTCACGATCTATGCAATCGGCGGAGGGCTGCTGGAGGTACTTGTCAGTCCGATCGTCGAGGCATGTCCGACGGAGAACAAGGAAGGAATGATGAGCGTGCTCCATTCTTTTTACTGCTGGGGAAGCGTCGGCGTGGCGTTATTGTCCACCATGTATTTTCAGTTTGCAGGGATTGGGAACTGGCGGATACTGACCTGCTTATGGGCAATTCTTCCGGCATGCAATGCGATTTATTATTCGCAGGTTCCTATGTATAAGATTGTGGAAGAAGACGAGGGCATGTCGGTAAAACAGTTATTCTCGATGAAGCTATTCTGGGTGTTTATTTTGCTGATGGTATGCTCCGGGGCATCTGAGCAGGCGATGAGCCAGTGGGCATCGGTATTTGCGGAGGCAGGTCTGAAAGTTTCCAAGACAGCCGGGGATCTGGCAGGACCTTGCTGCTTCTCGATCCTGATGGGGACGGCAAGGCTTCTCTATGGGAAATATAGTGCACGTGTGAATTTAAAGAAAATGCTGGTAAGAAGCAGTCTGCTGTGTGTGTGCAGCTATTTGCTTGCAGTGTTTGCGCCGCTGCCGGTACTCTCTCTTGTAGGCTGTGGTCTGTGCGGCTTTTCAGTCGGGATCATGTGGCCGGGCGTATTCAGCCTTGGGTCAGCGGCATGTCCGACCGGCGGAACAGCGATGTTTGCATTTTTTGCACTGGCAGGGGATCTTGGGTGTTCACTTGGGCCGGCGGTTGTCGGCGTCGTATCGGAGCAGGCGGGAAATGTACTGCAGGCAGGCCTTTTGGCGGCAGTCATCTTTCCAGCAGTGCTGATCGGCGGAATCTTTCTTATGACAAAGTTCCTGCATCAGAAAAATAAAGCAGGTTATTAAAAAAGTGGAAGGCTGCCACAGACTGTTCTTTCAGAGAAGAACATCTGCGGCAGCCTTCCATTTTTTGATCAGATAGCAAATTTTGGCTTTTCTAACGCTGTGTCTGGATCACTTCATCTGTTGCCCGGAGTTTCAGGATCTGTTCGACGATTGCGTGTGCTGCATCCTCTTTGGACAGCAGTTCCAGTGCGATTTCCTCCTGCGGGGTGATCATGGTCACGATGTTTGTATCTGTTCCAAATCCTGCACCGGCTTGTTTCAGATTGTTTGCAACGATCATATCAAGGTGTTTCTTTTCCAGTTTTTTTCTGGAATTTTCCAGCATATGTTCTGTCTCCATGGAAAATCCGCAGAGGAACTGGTGCGGTTGTTTGTGTTCCCCGAGATATTTTAAAATATCATCGGTGCGTTCCAGTTCGATGGAGAGCGCATCGTCTTTCTTTTTCATCTTTTCTGTGGCAATGCTGGCCGGGCGGTAGTCTGCGACTGCGGCAGCCTTGATGATGATATCCTGCTCTGCGGCATGCTCTGTGACTGCATTGAACATGTCTTTTGCGGATGTGACAGAGACCACATTCGTAAACGGAGGCGGAGTCAGTGCGCTTTGGCCGCTTACGAGGGTGACGCTGGCTCCGCGCAGCATGCAGTCCCGCGCGAGTGCATAGCCCATTTTTCCGGTGGAATGGTTGGTGATATAGCGGACGGGATCGATCGCTTCCTGCGTTGCTCCGGCAGTCACGAGTACGTTCAGCCCTTTCATATCTTTTTCCATCGCGATTTCCCGCAGAATGTAGTTGAGCAGCGTCTGTTCATCCGGGAGTTTTCCTTCCCCGATATCTTTGCAGGCGAGCATTCCGGTCGCCGGAGTGATCACTTCAAAATCGAACCGGCGTAATCTGTCAAGATTGTCCTGCGTGATCGCATTGCGGTACATATTTGTATTCATTGCCGGGGCAACGATTTTCTTACAAGTGCAGGCGAGGACAGTTGTTGTGAGCATATCATCGGCAAGCCCATAGGCGAGTTTGGCAATGACATTGGCAGTTGCAGGGGCGATCAGCACGACATCGGCACGTTTGGCAAGTGATACATGCTCGACATTGTACTGAAAGTTCCGGTCGAATGTGTCGACGATACATTTATTGTTTGTCAGTGTCTCAAATGTGATCGGATGGATAAAGTTGGTCGCATTCTGCGTCATCAACACATGGACATCGCAGTGCAGCTTGGAAAGCATGCTGGCGAGGTTGGCGATCTTATACGCGGCGATGCTTCCGGTAACTCCGAGTATGACTGTTTTTCCTTTTAACATGTTGGTTCCTCCAATATCAGTAAGTTTCTGTTACTGATTGTAACACATCTGGAGGGAGCCTGCACAGAAAATCATTGTTTTATTGCTTTTCAGAAGCATGCATGCTACAATAGCGCCGTAATTGTATTGTATCCCCACAAGGCAAAAGCCTGCCGGGGAATAATAACAAGGAGGAGAAAAATGAATAACGAAACAAAGAACACGACGATGCAGGTACAGGAGCTTGTGCAGGCTGCACTTTTCGCGGCACTGATCATTCTGATGGCTTCTGTTCCATTTCTTGGGTTTATCCCGCTTGGATTTATGAGGGCGACTACGCTCCATATTCCGGTCATTCTCGGAGCGGTACTGCTTGGACCGAAAAAAGGAGGATTTCTTGGATTTATCTTTGGGATGACAAGCCTGATCAACAGTACGATGAATCCGACAGTGACTTCTTTTGTATTCTCACCATTTTATTCTTTGGGAGAAATTCGCGGAGGTTTTGCGAGCATTCTGATCTGTTTTCTGCCGAGGATCCTGACTGGGATTGTCCCTTATTATGTTTATCAGGCGGTCCGAAAGAGGGCAAAGAAGAAAAAAGAGGCGGGAAATACAGCGCTTTTCCTGGCGGGGATCAGTGGTTCGATGACAAATACACTGCTTGTCATGAATATGATCTATCTTTTTTTCAGAGAGGATTATGCGAAAGTCAATCAGATGTCGGCGGATACATTGTATGGATTTATTCTGTCGGTTATCGGGATCAATGGAGTGCCGGAGGCAGTTGTGGCGGCAGTTTTGACAGTCTGCATCGGAAGAGTGCTGCTCAGACTTAAGCGCAGGCAGCAGTAAGAGGGCAGGCAGGAGCAAAGAAAGAGAAGGAAAAGTATGATTTTAGCAATAGACATTGGAAATACAAGTATTACAGTCGGATGTTTTGCCGGGGAGAAGATCTGCTTTGCAGAGCGGCTTTCCACGGATCTGACAAGGACAGAACTGGAGTATGCAGTCAGTATCCAGAGTATTTTAGAATTATATCAGATCGATAAGGGAAACATCCGGGGAGGAATCATTTCTTCGGTTGTTCCGCCGCTGACAAAGGTGGTGGAACTGGCGGTAAAGAAGATCATTTACCGTCCGATCAAGATTGTAGGCCCCGGTGTGAAGACCGGGCTGAATATTCAGATGGATCAGCCGGCCCAGGTTGGAAGTGACCGGATCGTAAATGCGGTTGCGGCGATAGAAGCTTATGAGGCGCCGGTCATCGTGATCGATCTTGGGACAGCGACAACGATCTCTCTGATCGATGAGAAGAAAAATTATGCGGGCGGCATGATCCTTCCGGGAGTGGCAACAGCGCTGGGTGCATTGGCAAATAAGACTTCCCAGCTTCCCGGAATCAGTATGGAGCCGCCGCGGAAGGTAATCGGGAAAAATACGGTAGACTGTATGAAGAGCGGAATTATCTATGGAAGTGCGGCATGCATTGACGGGATGATTGAACGGATCGAGGAAGAAATCGGGAAAAAGGCTTCCCTTGTGGCAACCGGAGGGCTGGCGCAGACCATTATCCCGCACTGCAAAAAGGAAATAGAGATTGATGAAACACTGCTTTTAAAAGGACTTCAGTTGATTTATAATAGAAATGATGAAAGAAATTAGAAAGAACTACAAAATGACGATCGCTTACGATGGCAGCGGTTACAAAGGGTGGCAGAGACTGTCAGAGGAGCCAAAGACTGTTCAGGGGACGGTCGAGCGCGCGGTCAGTGAGATAGAGGGAAAGCCGGTAAAGATCAGTGGCTCCGGCAGAACTGATGCGGGGGTTCATGCATACGGACAGACAGCACATGTGATACTGGGCAAGAGATATGATACGGAATGGCTTCGGGAAGCATTAAACAAAAGGCTCCCGGAAGATATCCGGATCCGTCAGATCGAGTATGTTCCCCGGTCTTTTCACAGCAGATACAGTGCGGTGTCAAAGGTGTATGAATACTGGATCGACCCGCGGGAACGGCCAGATGTATTTATGAGAAAATATTGCTGCCACCGGGAGAAGCTTTCTGACTTGCAGGCAATGCGGCAGGCGGCGGACTATCTGGTCGGAACACATGATTTTGGCAGCTTTACGGATAACAAAGAAGAACAAGATACGGTGCGGACGATTTTTTCGGTCACGATCCGGGAGGAGAAGGGAAAACTTGTGCTGGCGTTTTGCGGAGATGGTTTTCTCTACCATATGGTCCGGATCCTTGCAGGGACACTTTTGGAGGTCGGAGAAGGAGTACGCACACCGGAGAGTGTTCTGACGGCATTTGAGAAGCGGGACAGAAGTCTTGGCGGCTTTCTTGCACCGGCACAAGGGCTGTGCCTGCGTCAGGTGGATTATCCATAGAAAGCAGAAGCATATAGAATATGAGGAAATAGAACATATAAACTAGCAGGAGGTGCACAGATGAAATTTATTTCGTGGAATGTCAATGGGATACGTGCCTGTGTCCAAAAAGGATTTTTAGATTTTTTTAAGGAGGAAGATGCAGATATTTTCTGCATTCAGGAGAGTAAGATGCAGGAAGGGCAGCTTGCACTGGAATTAGACGGATACCATCAGTTCTGGAATTATGCGGAGCGGAAGGGGTATTCCGGGACAGCGATTTTTACAAAGAAAGAGCCGCTTTCCGCGGCGTATGGGATCGGCATCGAAGAACATGACAAAGAAGGGCGCGTGATCACACTGGAATTTGAAGAGTTCTATTTTGTGACAGTGTATACGCCGAATTCCCAGAATGAACTTGCAAGACTGGACTACCGGATGCGGTGGGAGACGGAATTTCTGAAGTATCTGAAGAAACTGGAGGAGAAAAAGCCGGTGATCTTCTGTGGAGATCTTAATGTAGCCCACAAAGAGATCGACTTAAAGAATCCGAAGACGAACCGCAAAAATGCCGGATTTACAGATGAGGAGAGAGGAAAGTTCACAGAGTTGCTGGAAGCGGGATTTCTTGATACGTTCCGCTATTTTTACCCGGATCAGGAGGGCATCTATTCGTGGTGGTCTTACCGGTTCAGCGCAAGGGCGAAGAATGCAGGGTGGAGGATCGATTATTTCTGCGTGTCGGAATGCCTGAAAGACCGTCTGAAAGATGCGAAGATCCTCACAGATGTGATGGGATCGGATCATTGTCCGGTGGAACTGGATTTTGAATAAAACGATTGAAAAAGAAAGGGGATTGTAACGATGAGAATTGAGAAAGAACAGACAGTTGCGATTGGAATTGATTATCAGGAGAAGCTTGTCCCGGTCATGCACAAAAAAGAAAAGCTGATAGAACATTCCGGAATTTTACTTTCAGGTCTTTCGATTCTGGAAGTGCCGATCTGCCTGACGCAGCAGTATACGAAAGGGCTTGGAGAGACCATTCCGGAGATCACAAAAGCGGCAGGGGTCAATGAGCATGTGGAGAAGATCAGCTTCAGCGCTTATGAGGATATAAAGGAATTTGTAAGCGGGAAACGGTTTGTCATTCTCTGCGGCATCGAGGCACATATCTGTGTGCTTCAGACGGTGATCGATCTGATCGAACATGGACATGTGCCGATTCTCGTTGCGGACTGTATCTCCAGCAGAAAGGCTTATGACCGGAAGATTGCGTTAAAGCGCGCGGAGAAGGAAGGGGCATTTCTTACAACGTACGAGGCAGTTCTCTTTGAACTTTTAAAAGAAGCAGGAACGGAACAGAGCAGACAGATACAGAGGCTGATCCGATAGTGGCTGAGACAACAGAGTATGTACTGAAACAGCATTCAGAGAGGAGAAACGTCATGGCGAGAAAGATAGAAGTAACAGCGTATTGTCCTGACTGGGAAGAAAAATTCCGGAAGGAGGCTGCGAAGATCCGTGAGATTCTGGGAGAAAACTGTATCGCTGTCCATCATATCGGCTCTACCTCGGTAAAAGGTCTGCGGGCAAAACCGATCATTGACCTGATGCCGGTTGTAAGAACGATCGAGGATGTGGATCTGCATAAGAAAGAATTTGAAGCGCTCGGGTATGAGTGCAAAGGAGAATATGGGATTTTGGGGCGCCGTTTCTTTATGAAAGGCGGGGATCAGAGGACGCATCATGTCCATATTTTTTCGGAGAACAGCAAAGAAGAGATTGAACGGCATCTTGCAGTCCGGGATTATCTTCGCACACATGAAAAAGAGGCAGAGGCATATGCTGCTTTGAAAACAGAACTGGCGGAAAGATTTCCTTATGACAATGATGGATATTGTGATGGGAAAGACGGATTTGTAAAAGAACTGGAACAGAAAGCATTGAAATGGAGAAGGGAAAATAGTTCTCTGAAGGCATAGCGGTCTGTTGCAAAGGCGGAGGCTATATCTGGGATCAGATATAGCCTCCGTCTATTCCGAGGATCTGCCCGGTCATATAGGAAGGGGCATGTGCAACATCCCACACAAGGGAGGCGACTTCTTCCGGTCTGCCGAAACGGCAGGCCGGGATATCCTCTTCCAGCGCGGCACGCTCTTCGGGGCTTAACTGTGCATTCATAGCAGTATCGATTGCTCCGCACGCGATGGCATTTACCTGAATATTACTTGGGGCGAGTTCTTTGGCAAGCGCTTTTGTGAGCCCGTGGATCCCGGATTTGGCAGCGGAATAGGCAACCTCGCAGGAGGCGCCGACCGTCCCCCACATGGAGGAAATGTTGACGATCCTTCCCTGCTTTCTGGAGATCATAGATGGCAATACCGCACGGCTGCAGTAGAACACTGAGGAAAGATTTGTCTGGATGATACGGCTCCACATGTCGTCTGTCAGATCCGTGAACAGACCGATGTGGGAAATCCCGGCATTGTTGACAAGAACGTCGATCTGCCCACAGATGGCGGATATCTTCTGGAACATGGAAGCAACCTGGGATGGATCGCTGACGTCGCAGAGAAAGCAATCGCAGGAGCCGCCAGGCAGTGCGCAGATTTCTTTTCGGACTGCTTCTAACTGTTCTGCCGAGGAAGAACAGTTTAAGATAACATGATAATGATTTCTGGCAAAATGAAGCGCGACCGCCCGCCCGATGCCTCTGGAAGAACCGGTGACAAGGGCGACGGGCTTCTTAGTTGTAATGTGCATAAAAGAACCTCCGTTGATCAATGAATAAGTCCACTATAGCACAGAATGTCTGAAAATGACAGCACACAATCAGAAAGAACAGAAGAAAGAAGAGAACGCCGGCAGGGGAGGAAGCGGAAGAAAGTGTTGAAAAAGTGGTTTCGATTGGTATAATAAAACTAGGGAAAGTCAGTGCACCTGATGAAACGGCAGCGTGCAGACTGATGAAAGATCGGAACGAACAAGAATACAGGAGGTAGATTCTATGATCCAGAGAGCAATCGCATTTGCAGCGGAGGCACATGACGGACAACTGCGGAAAGGGACGGCGCGCCCTTATATTTTACATCCGCTTGAGGTAGGAGTGATCGTGGCGAGGATGACGGAAGATGAGGAAGTGATCAGTGCAGCGATCCTGCATGACACGATCGAGGACTGTGAAGGCATTACGGCACAGCTGATCGGGCAGACATTTTCCCGGAGAGTGGCACAACTTGTGGAGCAGGAAAGTGAAGACAAATCAAAGACCTGGATGGAGCGGAAGAAAGCGACGATCGAACATCTGAAAGTGGCAGAGCGAGAAGTGCAGATGATCGGGCTTGCAGACAAACTGTCCAATATGCGGGATATTGACCGGGATTATCCGGAATACCAGGAAGAACTCTGGCAGCGGTTCCGCATGAAAGATAAGGAGATCATCGGCTGGTACTATAAAGGTGTGGCACAGTCGCTTCGGGAGTCTTTCCAGGATGTCCCGGCATATACGGAGTATTGCAGTCTCGTAGAGAAGATTTTTGGAAAATAGAGAAGAACACGAAGAGAACAGACAGGAGAACGATATGAAGAAGAAAATATTAATGCTTGGAACCGGAGGAACGATCGCATCAAAACAGACGGAGCACGGACTTGCTCCGGGGCTTTCCTCGGAGGATATTCTTTCTTATATCCCGCAGGTGGAGCATGTGTGTGATGTAGATACACTTCAGGTATGCAATATTGACAGTACCAATGTGACGCCGGAGCACTGGAAGCTGATCGTCGGGACGATCGAGGAACAGTATGAAGCATATGATGGATTTGTCATCTGTCACGGGACAGATACACTGGCATATACAGCGGCGGCACTGTCTTATATGATCCAGAACTCCAGGAAGCCGATCGTGATCACCGGGGCACAGAAGCCGATCAATATGGATGTGACAGATGCGAAGACAAATCTTCTGGACAGTTTCATTTACGCAGCGGATGAGGAGTCTCAGGATGTGACGATCGTATTTGACGGGAAAGTCATTGTGGGGACAAGGGCGAAGAAGGAACGGGCAAAAAGTTATAATGCATTTTCCAGCATTAATTTTCCATATCCGGCTGTGCTCCAGGATCAGAAGGTATTCCGCTATATGCCGGCGATTCCTTATGAGAAGCCGGTTACGTTCTATCATGAAATGAAAAACAGTATCTATGTATTAAAGCTGATCCCGGGGATGAAGCCGGATATACTGTCCTATATTTTCAGACATTATGACTGTGTCGTGATTGAAAGCTTCGGTGTGGGCGGACTTCCGGAAAGTATTGTCGGGGAATTCTATAAGGAGATGACCGAGTGGGTGCGCCACGGCAAGATCGTCGTGATGACGACGCAGGTGGCAAACGAAGGAAGCAATATGACAGTCTATGAAG
>JAPFCT010000351.1 GCA_026169575.1 Faecalimonas sp. | reverse complement strand
CGGAAAACTTGTAACGGTACCGATTGGGATCGAGCCGTCAGTATACGGTGGAAGAAAAGATATTTGTTATACTTATGACCGCCCGGATTTAAAAACGCTGCTTCCGAAGCGGGATCCGAATGGGCATAAAGGCACTTTTGGAAAGGTACTCTTGATCATGGGGAGTCCGGGAATGGCAGGTGCTGCTTATTTCAGCGCCAGAGCTGCATATCTGGCGGGAGCCGGTCTTGTGCAGATCTATACGGCAAAGGAGAATCAGACGAGTCTTCAGCAGCTACTTCCGGAGGCAATCGTGACGACCTATGATGCATATGAGGAAGCAAAATTAAAAGAACTTCTTGCATGGGCAGATGTGATCGGGATCGGTTCCGGACTTTCTGTCGGGAAGACGGCACAGTGCATGCTTTCCTGCACACTTCGCAATGCAAACAAGCCATGTGTGATCGATGCAGACGGATTGAATCTCCTTGCCAAAGACCAGGAACTGTTTTCCAGCCTGACAGCAGACTGCGTGCTGACACCGCATCTGAAAGAAATGTCAGGGATTTGCGGGCATTCCATTAAGGAACTAAAAACGGATCGATTCCGCTGTTTTCAGGAATTTACAGAGACAACTCCATCGGTGTGCGTCATGAAAGATGCAAGAACGCTTGTGGGGAAAAAGGGATGTCCTGTTTATGTAAATACTTCAGGGAACCAGGCCATGGCAAAAGGCGGCGCCGGAGATGTGCTTGGCGGTGTGATCGCAGGTGTGCTGGCGCAGGGGGTGAAGCCATATGTAGCAGGAGTGCTCGGTGTGTTCCTCCACGGACTTGCAGGGGATGACGCGCAAAGAAGAAAGGGCAGTTATAGCGTGCTTGCAAGTGATATCCTGGAAGGGATCGCAGAAGTACTGGGAGAGGAAAGCAGGGAAGCTGTTTTCTGAAACATGCAAGAGAAAATAAAAAAGCAGTAAGGGGCAGATTTATGAAGACTTATAGCAGAGTATACGCAAAAATAGATTTAGATGCGGTAGCATGGAATATGGAACAGATGAAAAAGAACATCAGGGAAGGAACAGAGATCGTTGCTGTGATCAAAACGGATGGCTACGGGCACGGAGCAGTGCAGGTTGCCTCCATGCTGGAATCCTATGATTATGTGTGGGGATATGCGGTGGCAACGCTGGATGAGGCAGTTGTGCTCCGGGCAGCAGAGATCCAGAAGCCGATCCTTGTTCTTGGCTGTATTTTCCCGGACCAGTATCCGGAAATGCTCGAGCATGAGATCCGCATGAATGTCTATACAAAGGAGATGGCAGAAGCGATTTCTGCCCTGGCAGTTGAAAAAGGGGAGCAGGCGTATGTACATATTAAACTGGATACCGGAATGGCAAGACTTGGATTTCCGATAGAAGAAAACAGCGTCAGGGAAATCTGTGAGATAGCTGCTCTTCCAAATCTGGTTTTGGAGGGCGTGTTCACTCATTTTGCAAAAGCCGATGAAAAAGATAAAACATTTACAGAGATGCAGTTGGAAAAATTTGAATGGATGACAAAGGCGCTGGCAGAAAAAGGGGTATCATTCCCATATGTTCACGCCTCCAACAGTGCGGGGATCATAGATGTCCGGAAAGCAGATTACAATCTGGTCCGCGCGGGAATTGCCATTTACGGGCTCTATCCTTCGGAGGAGGTAAATAAAGAAGCGGTGCAGTTAAAGCCTGCGCTCTCTTTGAAAAGCCATATTGCATTTGTAAAGGATATCCCTGCAGGAACCCCGGTAAGTTATGGCGGTGATTTCGTGTCGCAGCATCCGATGCGGATCGCGACAATCCCGATCGGATATGGGGATGGTTATCCAAGAAGCCTCTCTGATAACGGTTATGTCTTGATCCGCGGGAAAAAGGCGCCGATCATCGGAAGAATCTGCATGGATCAGTTTATGGTAGATGTCTCAGAGATCCCGGATGCAAAATTCGGGGATAAAGTGACGCTGATCGGCAGGGATCAGGAGGAATATCTTCCGGTTGAAACATTAAGTGAGCTGTCAGGCAGATTTAACTATGAGTTTGTCTGTGATCTTGGAAAGCGCATCCCGCGTGTCTATATGCAGAATGGAAAAATCGAAGAACAGGTAGATTATTTTGCTTAAATAAAATAAAGCTCGAAAGAATACATCCGAGAAAAGAGGAAATACTGTTTGTATCTTGAAGAATCGGAGTGTGAACAGAGTGATTGTAAAACGAGGGGATATTTTTTATGCAGATTTAAGTCCGGTTGTCGGATCTGAGCAGGGAGGGATCAGACCAGTTCTGATCATACAGAATGATATTGGGAACAAACATAGTCCGACTGTCATCTGTGCTGCCATCACATCGAAGATGAACAAGGCAAAATTGCCGACACACATCGAGATCGATGCAAAAAAGTGCAGGCTGGTAAAAAATTCAGTGGTACTGTTGGAGCAGGTCCGCACGATTGACAAGCAAAGACTCAGAGAGCAGGTTTGCCATCTGGATCAGGAACTAATGAAAAAAGTCAATGAAGCTTTGAGGATCAGCCTGGAGCTTCATACATAGTAAAGGAGTAAATGATGGAAGACGATAGGCGTCTGTGGAAAATTTTAAAGCAGATATTATCCGGAGAAAGCCCGGAAAGCAAAGAAGAAGTGCGGGAGACCGTTGAACATGTGCTGGAAGAATGCGGAAGTCAGAACTATCTGGAAGAGAATGAAGTGCGCATGATCAAAAATGTACTGCGGTACAGTGAAAAAAATGCCAGGGATATTATGACGCACCGAAAAGATATCGTGGCGGTAGACGGAAGTGAGACACTGGAACATGCGCTGCAGTTTATGTTAGATGAACGATTTACGCGATTTCCTGTTTACGAGGAAGATATCGATGATATCATCGGCACGATCCATCTAAGAGATGCGATGAAATATTATCTGAACAAAGAACTTCGTCCGGTGAAAGTCAGGGAGCTGAAAGACTGTCTGCGGGAGGTTAGTTTTATCCCTGAGACAAAAGGGTTATGCAGACTGTTTAAGCAGATGAACACAGAGAAAAATCACTTATTCATCGTACTGGATGAATATGGACAGACAGCCGGGATCGTGGCGATGGAAGATATCATAGAGGAGATCGTCGGAAATATTTTTGATGAATATGACGAGGAAGAAACGTTATATGCCCGTCAGGAAAACGGGACTTATCTTGTCAAGGGGAAGATAACGCTGGAAGAACTGGAGGAGCTTTTAGAAATTGAGATTGAAGATGAGGAAAATGAGACGTTGAACGGATTTTTGATTTCGAAGCTGGAGCGGATTCCATCCGAAAATGAAACCTGTGAGGTAGAATACGATTCCTACTGTTTCCGGATCTTGTGTGTAGATAATAATATGATCGAATCAGTTGAAGTTGAAAAGATCGAAGATTAGTGCTAGAATATAGCAGTGAATACAAAATAGAAAGAGGTTAGAGTCATGTCAGGACATTCAAAATTTGCAAATATTAAGCATAAAAAGGAAAAAAATGATGCTGCAAAAGGAAAGATCTTTACAAAGATCGGAAGAGAACTAGCAGTAGCAGTAAAAGAAGGGGGCGGACCGGATCCGGCCAATAACAGCCGTCTCCGTGATGTGATCGCAAAAGCAAAAGCAAACAATATGCCTAACGATAACATTGACCGCAGTATTAAGAAAGCAGCAGGCGAAGGCTCTGCAGACAACTATGAACACATTACATACGAAGGATATGGACCAAACGGAACAGCAATCATCGTTAAGGCGCTGACAGATAATAAGAACCGTACGGCTTCCAATGTCCGCAATGCTTTTACAAAAGGAAACGGAAACGTAGGAACGCCAGGATGTGTTTCCTTCATGTTTGACGAAAAAGGTCAGATCATCATCGATAAAGAAGAGTGCGAGATGGACTCCGATGAACTGATGATGCTTGCGTTAGATGCAGGAGCAGAAGACTTTGTAGAGGAAGAAGACAGCTATGAAGTACTGACAGTACCGGAAGATTTCAGTGAGGTACGTTTAAAGCTGGAAGAAGCAGGAATCCCGATGGCAAATGCAGAAGTGACAATGATCCCACAGACCTGGGTAGAATTGACAGATGAGCAGGATCTGAAAAATATCCAGAAGACACTGGACCTGCTTGAAGAAGATGATGATGTGCAGGAAGTGTACCATAACTGGGATGAATAGAAATTTAAGGATGTAGCGGTAAGAATGCCTGCGAATTTGTAAAAGATAAAAAATAACTGAAAAAAAGGCGACAGAATGTTTGGAAAAGATCAATTTATTCTGTTGCCTTTTCCTTGTGATCCACAGTTTTTTCCAGATATTTCAGTATGGCATCCAGCGCGGCTATCTTGTTTTTTAGCTGCAAATGAATAACACTTTACACGGCTATGGGCATATGCTACTATAGTTGTATCAAGAATACGGAAGGAGGAGAATGCTATGAATGAAAACACATTGCTGCAGGCAATTTCAGATCTGATCGATCAAAAACTGGAACCAATTACCGGAACCATATCGACTATGAATGACAGACTCAATCAGATGGATGTCCATCTCGGCAAAATAGATGAACGTCTCGATAAAGTAGAAAAGCGTCTCGATAAAGTAGAAAAGCACCTCGATAAAGTAGAAAAGCACCTCGATAAAGTAGAAGAACGTCTTGACCAGATTGAATCTACAATGGCAACCAAAGATGATTTGCACAAATCTGAAAACATGATTTTAAGCGAAATTGACAGAGTGCAGGAAAAAACGAACAGAAAGTTTGAAAGTCTGCAATTTAAGGTCATATAAGCAATTCCTAAGTAATCTGATCAAAAATTTTATTTCTTCTGAGTCCGTCAAAAGCATCTGATGCAGGTGCTTGCGGATTGTCTTTTTCTTAAAATCTATCTCTACTCTGTTCTGAAGAACAGATTGATTTCAAAAAATTCCAGTTATAAAATTATGCCAAAAGATGAAAAAGATAACTCTTGTGTAAATATTTTCTGAATGGTATACTAGATTCTAGTTAAAAAATCAGAATGAATACGCAGGAGGCAAAAAGATGAGCAATAATTACAGACCAGAGACAAAATGTATTCAGTCAGGCTGGAAACCGAAAAACGGAGAAGCCAGAGTACTTCCGATTTACCAAAGTACAACATTTAAGTATGAATCCAGCGAACAGATGGGGCGTTTGTTTGATCTGGAAGAAGCGGGATATTTCTATACAAGACTTCAGAATCCTACAAATGATGCTGTTGCAGCAAAAATCTGTGACCTTGAAGGCGGAGTTGCAGCGATGCTTACTTCTTCCGGACAGGCTGCTAATTTTTATGCAATCATGAATATTGCAGAGGCAGGAGATCATATTGTATGTGCGTCAGCGCTCTATGGGGGAACTTACAATTTATATGCGCATACGCTGAAAAAAATGGGAATCGAAGCGACATTCGTAGATCCGGATGCCACGGAAGAAGAGTTACATGCAGCATTTTGCGACAACACAAAAGCCGTATTTGGAGAGACGATTTCCAATCCATCGCTTGTTGTACTTGACATTGAAAAATTTGCGAAAGCGGCACATGCGCATCAGGTTCCGCTGATCGTTGATAATACTTTTGCAACTCCGGTAAACTGTCGTCCATTTGAGTGGGGCGCAGACATTGTCACACATTCTACGACAAAATATATGGATGGACATGCGACTTGTGTCGGAGGCTGCATTGTGGACAGCGGAAATTTTGACTGGGATGCCGCAAAAGAGAAATTTCCGGGACTGACTACACCGGATGAAACATATCACGGTGTAATTTACACAGAACGGTTTGGAAAACTTGCGTATATCCAGAAGGCGACTGCACAGCTGATGCGTGATCTTGGATCGATCCAGTCTCCGCAAAATGCGTTTTTATTAAATATCGGACTGGAAACGTTGTGCCTCCGAGTGGAGAGACACTGTGAAAATGCACAGAAAGTGGCAGAATATCTTGAAAGTCACGGAAAAGTGGCATGGGTAAATTATGCGGGACTAGAAGGAAATAAATACCATGACCTCGCCCGGAAATATATGCCGAATGGAACATGCGGCGTTATTTCTTTTGGTCTGAAGGCAGGAAGAGACGGCGCAGTAGCGATGATGGATCATCTTCAGATGGCTGCGATCGTTACCCATGTGGCAGATGCAAGAACTTCTGTTCTTCATCCGGCAAGTCATACCCATCGTCAAATG
>JAPFCT010000103.1 GCA_026169575.1 Faecalimonas sp. | reverse complement strand
GCTTTTGTTCTATGCGATCGCATTTGCCGCATCGTATCCTGATTTCACTGCATGCTCAATATCAGATGCGCGGTCTTTGCAGTCTCCGATCTTTGTCACTGCAATTCCTGCGTTCTCTAATTTCTCTGTCTCAAATGCATTTGCTCTTGCACCGACAGCCATCACAACGAAATCATATGGGATTTCTTTCGTCTCATCGTCTGCTGTCTTACATACGACTGCATTCTCCCCGATGCTCTCTACTTTGTGAGATACATACTGGGCAACATGATTCTTCTCAAAGTTTTCCATCAGTGTCGGAAGGATCGTAGTGCTCTCTCCGTTTGCAATCTTATCCAGCATTTCGATGATGCTCACTTCGCATCCTCTCTCTGCCAGATATTCTGCCGTCTCACATCCTACCATTCCGCCGCCGATCACAGCTGCTCTTCCATATACCTGTGCAGTTCCTTCCAGCACATCCCATGCACTGCATACGCGTGTGCTGTCTGCTCCAGGGATCGGAAGCATCATGTTGGAAGCTCCAGTCGCAACGATCACTGCATCTGCGCCATATGCAAGCAGATCATCCTCTGTCACTTTCTTTCCGCAGAAGATTTCCACGCCTGCCTCTTTCACTGCGTTTGTCAGGTAAACAAGCGCACGCTCCATCTCTTCTTTTCTCGGTGGAACTTTGGCGATCTGGATCTGTCCTCCGAGCACTGTTTTCTCTTCAAACAACGTCACCTGATGTCCCTTTAATGCGGCAACTCTGGCTGCTTCCAGTCCTGCCGGGCCGCCTCCGACTACAACAACCTTCTTCGGTGTCTCTGCCGGTGTGATCTTTCTCTCTAATTCATATCCATTCTCCGCATTTAAGATACAGCTTAAGAACTGACGGTTCTGGATCCGGTCTGTACATCCTTTGTTGCACATGATACACTGACGGATCTGATTTCCATTGCCTTCTGCAAGTTTTTTACCCCAGTCCGGATCTGCAAGCAGCGGTCTTCCAAGTCCGATGATGTCTGCCTTTCCACTTTCCAGAATGCTCTCTGCAAGCGCCGGACTTACAATCCTTCCGACTGTGCTGACCGGGATATTGACCTGCTCTTTTACTTTTCCTGCAATATCAGCGAAGAATGCATATGGCTGAACACCCATCGGAGGAATCGTATCTGCCATATTTCCAGTGTGATTTGCCTGTGCCACATGAAGCATATCTACCCCTGCCTCCTCGAGCCATTTTGCAAATACGACTGCTTCCTCTGCGATCACTCCGCCTTTTCCTCTCTGCGGTGTGACAACTGCCAGCTTGTAATCCAGGATCATATCCGGCACTGCTTTTCTCAGCGCTGTCACAAGTTCGATCGCGAATCTTGTACGGTTTTCAAGGCTTCCGCCGTATTTATCTGTTCTGTGATTTAAGATCGTGCTGGAAAGCGCTCCTACCAGACGG
>JAPFCT010000022.1 GCA_026169575.1 Faecalimonas sp. | reverse complement strand
TGTCTACGCTCCGGAGTAAGATCGGTGCATTGTTAGTCAAGCCGGCTCTGAAGCAGACATTAAAATCATTTGATGTCAGCGAACATGGGGGCGCGCCTCTTCTCGGGCTGAACGGACTTGTTGTAAAGACGCATGGAAGTTCTTCGGCAAAAGAAGTCTCTAATTCTATCATACAGTGTGTGACATTTAAGGAACAGAAGATCAATGAAAAGATTAGGGAGCACATTCAGAAAGAAGAGCATCAGAAGAAAGAAAATCATCCTGAAAATTAAGTGGAACATCAGAAAGGAAATCAAGTTATGGAATTTGAAAAATTACAGGAAATTATTGTGGACGTATTAAACGTAAATCCAGATGAAGTTACGATGGATACAACTTTTGTAGATGACCTCGGAGCAGATTCACTGGATATTTTCCAGATCATCATGGGGATTGAGGAAGCGTTTGACATTGAGATCGCAAACGAAGATGCGGAGAGCATCGTGACAGTCGGAGATGCAGTAGAGCAGATCAAGAATGCCACAAACTAACAGCAGGCGATATTTCTATCATTTTATAAGTGAAAAAGCCCATCCGGGCTTTTTCGTTTTATCAAAGGAGAATCAGAGTGCAGAGATTAAAGGAATTAGAAAATAAAATCGGTTATACATTTCAAAAAAAGGAACTGCTCCAGAAGGCAATGATGCATAGTTCCTATACCAATGAAAAGCATATGAAGAAGCAGGACTGTAATGAACGACTGGAATTTCTCGGAGATGCAGTACTGGAACTGACAACAAGCGAAGAACTTTTCTTTGAGAATCCTTCGATGCCGGAAGGAGAACTGACAAAGACAAGGGCAAGCATCGTCTGTGAGCCGGCGCTGGCATTCGTGGCAAAGGAACTGTCTCTGGGAAGTTATCTTCTGCTTGGCAAAGGAGAGGAAGCGACTGGCGGGAGACAGCGGGATTCTATCACATCAGATGCGGTGGAGGCGCTGATCGGAGCAATTTATTTAGATGGTGGTTTTGCTAGTGC
>JAPFCT010000305.1 GCA_026169575.1 Faecalimonas sp. | reverse complement strand
TCATTGCCGCGGTTGCAGGTCAGCCAGATCTTATCAAGCGAGCGGACTTTGCAAAGCTCGATCAGATTTTCCATGACTTTGGAACTGATGCCATTTCCGCGGAAATCTTTGTGGATATAAAGCTTGCTGAGGAAAAGACTTCCGTTTTCTTCATGTACTCCGGCAAAACCGGCGAATGTATAATCGTGGATCAGCAGAAAATATTCATATCCATTCTGGATCTGCTCAAGAAGAGCATCAAAAGAAAGGAATTTCTCAAGCATATAGTCAATCTGTTCCTCACTGATCAGAGATGGAAAATACTCATGCCAGATCTCTTCTGCCATTGTCGCCACATTTAAAATAAGTTCTTCATTTGTCACAGGTAAAATTCTTAAATCATCCATTGAAACTTGTCTCCTTTATCCATATCACATATAGCAGATTATACCATGAAATGGAAGAAAGATACATCAGACATTTGCAAATTTATTCATCTTTTGCTAAAAGATCGTCAATCAGAAAGAGAAGATGTTCTTGCTGCCTGCTTGTCAGGTTCATAAATTTTTGTGTAAGTTCCTGGGAAGTGGCAGAGTCTTTGTCAGATTCATCGAAGAAATCTTTCGGATGGATTTTCAGAAAATCACAGATATAAAAGAAAGCGCTCATCGAAGGAAGTGCTTTTCCATTTTCAATTTTATTGATATAACTTTCGCTCTGCCCGAGAGAAAGGCTCATGTCCCGTGCCGAGATTCCCTGCTTGTTGCGCAGCTGTGTCAGTCGTTTGTAAAATAATGTTAAATGATCCATTGTTTCAGTTCTCCTTCGTAAAAATGTATGTTATCTTCTGTTAGAAACACCACATTTGACAGAAAAATAGGTTCCCGGATTTTTTGCATACTGGGATTCTATGAAAAATACCTGCCATTAGAATTATAATCCATAGAAAGTGGAAAAGCGGAGAATAGGAGTATCGAAATAAAATGAGATGTGGAATTTAATTCCATTTTATGGAAATAGAAGCGATTAAAAAAGCAACTGTCCGGCAAAATTGCCAAGATAGTTGCTTTTTCTGAGTTTGTGTTATCACAATAAAATTTTTAAAAGTTGATTTTGAGTAAGGAGTTTCTATTTTGCAAGCAGCATCATAATCTCGTTACTTCTGTTGATGAATGCTGTCATTTCTTCCGGATTTAACGGTTTGTTGCTCAGCATTGCAAGATCGAATAACTGCTGGCAGAACAGATTTACATGTTCTCCATCTTTGTTATGTAAGACGTACTGTACAAGAGGATGGTTTGCGTTTAATACGAGTGTGACATCTGTGCCGAACATACCTGCATCCATACCGTACATGTTGTACATTTTCATCATTTCCTGCATCCGGCGGGACTGTTCAGAAAGTGTCACCATAGAAGCGACATTTTCATTTTTCAGCTTTTCTACTTTCACTTCCAGTTTTTCGTTGCTCAGTGCCTTGCGGAAGATGTCTGTCAGCGTCTCTGTGTTGGCTTTGAATGTTTCTTCCTCTTCTTTCGCAACGTCTTCTTTGAAATGGTCTGTCAGATCTGCATCGATACGCTGGAACTGTACATTTTCGTTGCGCTGCTCTAATTGAGTGATGAATGGAGAGTCAATGTTGTGTGTCAGGAGTACCGCATCCAGTCCTTCTTCTTTGAACATGTTGATGTACTGGCTCTGCTGCTGTTCATCGGTCACATAGTAGATAGTCACTTTCTCAGGTTCTTTTGTATCTGTATCGTTGTCAGAGTGATCAGAAGTGTTTTCTTCTGTGTTTTCTGTGGAAGCAGTTTCCTCGGTCACTTCTTTTGCAGGGCTGTTTTTCTCGATACATTCTTTCAATGTGAGATAGTCGTGATCAATGTTTTTAAAAAGAATGTAGTCGCTCATCTTATCGCAGAATTTTTCGTCTTTTAAGCAGCCAAATTTGATGAACGGGCTGATATCATCCCAGTATTTGATGTAGGATTCTTTGTCTGTCTTGCACATTCCGCTTAATTTGTCTGCGACTTTCTTTGAAATATAATCGGAAATCTTATGTACAAAGCCGTCATTCTGAAGAGCGCTTCTTGATACGTTCAGCGGAAGATCAGGACAGTCGATCACACCTTTTAACAGCATTAAGAATTCTGGAATGACTTCTTTGATGTTGTCCGCGATAAATACCTGATTGTTATATAATTTGATCGTACCTTCGATGGATTCGTATTCCGTGTTGATCTTCGGGAAGTAGAGGATTCCTTTTAAGTTGAACGGATAATCCATATTTAAGTGGATCCAGAATAAAGGTTCCTTGTAATCCATGAATACTTTGCGGTAGAATTCGATATAGTCTTCTTTTGTACAGTCATTTGGATGCTTCGTCCAAAGTGGGGTTGTATCACTTAAAGAAACCGGGCGTTTGTTGATCTTTACTTTGTCCACAGCAGGAGAAACTTCTACCATCTCTTTTTCGCCGTTTTCATTTTCCTTTTCTTCCATCTTGGCTTCTTCGTGGATCCGCTCTACGATGATGTCATCCTCTTTTAATTCTTCTTCTAAGATGGTCTCATATTCCTGCTCTGCATTGGCGTTGGATAAGAAAATCTCTACCGGCATGAAAGAGCAGTATTTTTCGATGACTTCACGGGCGCGGTACTCATTTGCAAATGCAAGGCTGTCCTCATTTAAGAACAGTGTGATTTCTGTTCCGACGGTTGTCTTAGTTCCATCTGTCAGATCATATTCGGTTCCTCCGTCGCATGTCCAGTGTACCGGTGTTGCCCCTTCCTTATAGGAAAGTGTGTCGATATGTACTTCGTCTGCCACCATAAAGGCAGAGTAGAATCCGAGACCGAAATGTCCGATGATCTGGTCTTCGTTTGTCTTATCTTTGTATTTCTCTAAAAATTCTGTTGCGCCGGAGAATGCGATCTGTGTGATATATTCTTCGACTTCATCCGCAGTCATACCGATACCGTTGTCGATGAATTTTAATGTCTTTTCCTCCGGATTGACGATCACCTGGATATTTGCCTTATAGTCATCCGGGAAACTGTATTCGCCCATGACTTCCAGCTTTTTTAATTTTGTGATCGCATCACATCCATTGGAAATGAGCTCACGGAAGAAAATATCGTGATCGGAATACATCCATTTCTTTATAATTGGAAAAATGTTCTCACTGTGAATAGAAAGATTACCATGTTTTGCTGCCATGTATAACACTCCTTTTTAATGATTTTCATTTTAGAATTGTTTTTTATTCCGGGAAATTCCCGCGATAACTACATATTAATACCGGGAAAATGAAATGTCAATAGAAAATTAGCACTCTTTAAGGTAGAGTGCTAATAAAACTATAAAAAAGATAAAGTTTTTATAAACTCAGAAAAGTTTGCCTGTGGAAAACCGGGATGGAATTGTTTTTGTCTTACAATACTTCAAAGGCCATTTGTTTCTGTTTAAAGAAACGCTGTACCATAGAATCCCAGGCATGTTCCAGTGATTTATCCATTGTAAACGTATTCATGGAAGTACCGGTCACGCAGTGAAGGGCGCTTCCGTCAAAGGAAAGGTTCAGATAAAGTCCGCGGACATCTTCCGGGGAAAAGGAAAGTCCTTCCTGAAGGAGCAGGCGGGCAGTGTTTTCACCGGAAAGACAGAACACAAACTTAAATCCAAGCGGTGTTTTTTTCCCTTTGATCATGGAATGGCAAAGTGTCCGCACTTCTTTCCACAAAGAATATTCACGGGAAGAGAAGCGTACATTTGCCTCTTCTGTATCAAAGAATTCCTTTTTCAGATAGCCATCGAGATGGAATGTATTAAAGGTTGTGATTTCTCCTTCGATAAAAAGGAAGGGATCAAAGATGTCCGAGAGGAGCAGTTTGCTCATACAGTCACGGACTTCAAGCATATGTAATGCAATCATAAAAGCAGGTACCTCCTAGTCATGTACTGTGTCATTCTGCTGAAAATGAACATGCAGGGACACTGGTGAAATCAGATTTTTATAGTGCGTTTCCAGTCCGCCCGGAGCGGGAAGCAGAAGCGTGGAGTGAGTTTCTAAGAAAGAGAACTCCGGTCAGTAACGTAAACAGTTCTGCAAGTGGAACGGAGATCCAGATTCCGTTCAGTCCGAAAAGGAGCGGCAGAAGTTTGACGAAAACAATGCTTAAAATACATCCGCGCATCAGGCAGAGAAAGAGGGCATACGAAGGCTTCACGGTCGACTGGAAGTAACCGATCAGAAACATGTTTACACCGGTGATCAAAAATCCGGTAAAATACAGCCGGACGGCGGTCGGTGCAAGCGCGAGAACATTTGCATCCGGATTCAGGAAAATGTAAGTAAACAGGTTTGGCACGGCAAGACCGAGGATGGTCGGTACAGCGCAGATCAGAAGCGCTGTGCGAAGTCCCAGCCTTCGGACATGGTCGATCCGCTCAGGGAGTCCGGCTCCGAAATTGGTGGAGATGATCGGCTGTGCTGCCTGACAGATACCGTTCGAGAGGCAGGTTACAACGATCGCAGTGTTAGAAATAATTCCATAGACGCTGACGCCGAGATCTCCCTGGTAGCGGAGCAGCTGCTGATTGAAGAAAAAGATCACAATCCCGGAGGACAGGTCGATCAGAAAGCTGGCAAATCCGCTTTTGAAAATATCGGCGCTGAATGTGCCGCGGATTTCGGAAAAACAGAACCGCAAATGATTGTGTTTCCCGAAAAAATGGACAAGCAGGATCAGAACAGTCAGGATCGAACCGCATACGGTCGCAATCGCAGCGCCGGCCATCCCCATCTTACATGGATACACGAGGACATAGTCAAAGATCACATTGAAAACTCCACCGGAGATGACGGCGGTCATTGCAAGCTTTGGCGCACCGTCATTTCGGATAAATGTCTGCAGAAAGGAAGAGAATGCAAAGACTGGCAGGCTCCATGTGATATAAGGAAGATAATCCATAACATAAGGCATGGTAGTCTTAGTTGCTCCGAGAAAGCGGGCGATCTCTTCGGTAAATGTGTTGCAGACGATCATGTAGATGAGGCAGGCAAGTACATTTAAGAAGAATGAAAGAGAAAAATAGGCATTTCCTTTCTGATGTTCTCCGTGCCCGCGGCAGATTGACATCATGACAGATCCGCCGACGCCGAACAAAAGTCCGGTGCCAAAGAAAAGGTTGTAGACCGGAAGGGCGATGTTTAATGCGGCCATTGCGTCCGTCCCGATTCCTTTTCCGATGATGATCGTATCTGCCAGCACATAAATAGACGTTA
Source organism: Faecalimonas sp. (assembly GCA_026169575.1). The sequence continues at coordinate 434 of JAPFCT010000305.1, read as the reverse complement.
CCATCGTACCGCAGATAGACGGGACAAGGTAACGAAAAAAGAGCTTGGAGATCGGCTCTGTCGTAAAAGTATTCGTATTCATAAGTGAGTGTCTCCTTTATCAAATCTTGCCGGAAACAAAGCAGTGTCCGGCATCAATAACAGTATAACATAATTGAAGAAAAAAGCCACCAGAGATTTGACTTTTAAGAGAATTGACAGTATGATTAAAGTATTGCGTAAGATGTCCGGATGGGTGTCGCAAGAGACGCAGATAAGCTGCAGCAGAACGATGCACACAAAGAGGTTTATCTGTGAAGAAAAAGGAGGAAAACAGACATGGAACAAAACAAATATGTGGATAAATTACTGGAACTGACAAAAAGTGCGACTTCACAGTTTCATACCGTACTGGAGACTAGGAAGCAGCTTACAGAGGCTGGATTTGAGGAAGT
>JAPFCT010000265.1 GCA_026169575.1 Faecalimonas sp. | reverse complement strand
GCTCTTTACATAACGAAAGACTTGGTACCCGGCGCCTTCTGCCAGGTTCTGTATTTTTCTTGCGAGTCTGGTTCCCGCCTCAGTAAAACTGACGATCGCCAGCTTTTTCTGCGCTCTTCCCAGATTTTCCTGCCACTCCTCTGCCAGTTTCTCTCTGCTGTTTTGTTCTTTCTGATTTCTCATTTTGATCCTGATTCCTCTGTTTCTATTCGCTTCCCTGCCTGAATGCCGTCGTAAATTCCGGGTGGTACAGATCTGACCTGCGGTACTCTTTTGGCAGAACAACATCCCCGACGATGATCAGCGCGGTCTTTGTAATCCCATGCGCCTCTGCAGTCTGAGCCAGATTTCCTACTGTGCAGATATATTTTTCCTCGTCTTGCCACGTCGCCTTATAGACGATCGCTGCCGGAGTATCTTCCCGGTATCCTCCTGCGATCAGCCGCCTGGACAATTCTTCCAGCATCCCGGTGCTTAAGAAAATGACCATCGTCGCCTGATGGGCAGCAAATAATTCGATCGACTCTTTCTCAGGCACCGGCGTCCGTCCTGCCATGCGGGTAATGATCACACTCTGGGAGATGTCCGGCAGTGTGTATTCCAGATTCAGCGCCGCTGCTGCTCCGCAGAAAGAACTGACTCCCGGGCAGGAATCATAAGCAATCCCTTTCGCATCCAGTGCATCCATCTGCTCCCGGATAGCTCCGTACACCGAAGGATCCCCCGTGTGCAGGCGGACAATCTCACAGCCTTTCTTTTCCCCGTCTTCCATTACTGCAAGCACTTCCTCCAGTGTCATCTTTGCACTGTTAAAGACTTCACATCCGTCTTTCTTTTCTTCCAGAAGTTCCGGGTTGACAAGCGAACCTGCATAGATAATGATATCTGCCTCTTCAAGCAGACGCTGCCCGCGCACCGTGATCAGATCCTTTGCCCCGGATCCTGCTCCTACAAAATGTATCATCTGTCTCCTTCCTCCTTCACAATGATCAGGGAATAATATCCCGCATCTTCCGGAATTTCCTCGGGAGAATAATAGATCTTCTCTCCGGGCATCCCGCAGTTTTCAATCATGACTGCCGTGGCATTCATCTGTTTTAACTGTGCTTTGACACGTCCGATCTGCCGACCTGCCTTCATCAGTACCTTTGTTCCGGGAAGTTTTAATGCCTCCTCAATCTGATAGGACGCAGGGATCACATGAAGCATCTCCGCTTTCTCTACAAGTCCTGTATTGATACGTGCCGCCGCCGCACAAAATGACGGGATTCCGCTGACGATCTCCACCGGATATCCAAGCTTCTCTATTCTCCGGTGCAGATATAGATATGTTGAATACACTGTTGCATCCCCCAGTGTCAGAAATGCCACCTGCTTTCCGTCTTTTAAAAACGTCTCAAGAATCTCCACTGCTTTTTGATGGCTCTCCTCCAGGCGCACCGGATCTTTTGTCATCGGCATCTCCACCGCAGTCCGCTCTTTCCTGGTTATCTCCGGAAATACCGGAAGAACGATCTGATATGCCACACTTTTTTCTACTTCTGTCCCCGGGACAACGATCACATCACTCTCCCGCATGATCCGCAGCGCTTTCAGTGTCAGAAGTTCTGCCTCTCCCGGTCCTACGCCGATCCCATACAATTTTCCTGTCATCTCTCTTGATTCTCCTCATTCTCTGCAATATTTCTTAAAAATTCTTGTGCGCGTGCGGTCTCTCCGATCTTTCCCGCGCTGCCGGAAAATACAATGGCCGCCGCCGGAAGTTCTCCCTTCGTCCTCCAGGAAAGGTAATGCTCGATCCGCTCCATCAGCACCCCCATCACCTGCTCCCTTTCTTTTCTGTTTAATAACTCCAGCGCCTCCTCTGTCGTCGCACAGTCAAGGATCCGCCGGACCATCACCGGATCCAACCCTGCTCTTAAGCCTGCTGCCCCGAAGATCTCCATGCGTGCATCTGCACACCGGGAATGTGTGTTCATGATTCCTCCCGCAACCTTCACAAATTTGCCAAGATGCGCAGCAAACAGAATCCCTTTCGCGCCATACTCTGCCGCCAGATCCACAGTCTCCCCGACAAAATTGCTGCATTTGACCGCACGGTCAGGACTGATCCCATATGTCCGCTCTAGAAAATCCAGCCCATAATTTCCCGGAGCTGCCAGAAGCCAGCCATTTCCATTTGCCAACTGCATCTTGATCTCCACCCGTATCGTATCAAGCAGCGCCTGCTCGCTCATCGGCTCCACAATACCGCTTGTCCCAAGAATGGAAATCCCGCCTGTAATTCCAAGCTTCGGATTGAATGTCTTTTTTGCGAGTCTTTCCCCTTCCGGAACAGACACGATAATCTGAAGTCCGCCCTCGTATCCACAGTGGTCACAGATCTCCTCCGCTTCCCTGCGGATCATCTGGCGCGGCACCCGGTTGATCGCCGCTGCGCCTGCCGGCTGGTCCAGACCTTTTTTTGTAACTCTCCCGACTCCGCTTCCCCCGTCAATCTCAATTTCTGTCCCTTCTTTCTTTGAAACAGATACATAGACCAGTATGCCGTTTGTGATATCCGGATCATCACCGCTGTCTTTTCTGACCGCACAGCTGACCTGCCCGATTGTATTTCCCTTCTTTTTTATCTTCGTCTCAGCAACCGGAAGTGTCAGCCACTTTCCTTTTGGAAGCTGCACATCGACCGCTGTTTTCTTCTCCCCGGTAAGCAGCATCCACACTGCCGCCTTTGTGGCAGCCTGCGCGCAGGTTCCCGTCGTATAGCCTGCACGAAGTCCATCTTTTCCCATCCTGCATCCCTTTCTTCTTCCCGGACGGAAGCAATTCCTAACAAACAAAATTTGATACAAAAAGGCAGCCTCCCGGCTGCCTTTTTTATACACGGAACAAGGTTCCGCAAAACATTGCGCGGATAGCACTGTCTCTGTACAAAATTGCTATCCATTGCAGACCGTTTTGCGGTAACCTGTCAAATCATTTTTCAATCATGTTCACCTGTGTATAATCTTCTCCTCACCGAAAGATGTCACTGCTATATTGACTGATATCCTGACTTAGGACTAAAACCTACTTCCTGCCCTTCCCGCGCCCGGTAGATACCGCTACACAGTGGTATGCAGGGTTCGTCATCCCTTACAGTAGAGTGAGCTG
>JAPFCT010000025.1 GCA_026169575.1 Faecalimonas sp. | reverse complement strand
TGCTAATTCATTTGCTCTCTCTTGGATGTGTTTCTCATTCCATTCATTCTGCAAAACCACATATTTATTAAGCCTAAGTGCACTTTCCTTAAATCCACCTGGCATATCCATCTTATCCAAGAAAGGCCTGTCACTCATCTCGGGATTATATGCAGTCAAAGTAAGATTGCCAATTGTATGTAAATATTTCTTCTGCACCTCCTGCCACTCAGGGCCAAGATCAGTTTGCCACTCCAAAGAAAGATTTTTGTTTTGCGGCATAATATGCTCAATGGTGTAATTTTCTATAGTAATTGGAGCCTTGTTTGAAAAGTTTTCCAAGCGACTTAGAATATAATTTCTAGCACGCATATTATAAATATCACGGTTTACGAATACACCTTCAAACTTATCGTTATCCGGAAATTCTTTATAAGTATCCTGCATTACAAAGAATGCCTTAACAGAATTCAGGTAATCGTCTGGTTTAATATAATTCTTCAACGTTGCAAAGGTCTTGTTCATCGAATTAGTCGGAATTTCGCAAATTGCACGTCTCAGGACATAGCTAATACAAAGCTTCAGAATTTCCTTCAACTCATCTGATGTTATCAGTTCTTCGGTACAGTCATGATGAATCTTCAGTAAGAACGGATAAGATACTTCCATTCTCAAATCAATAATATCTTCATATAACTTCTTTAAATCCGTGTCAGAATTTCGCTTAAATACAATGTTAGTGTAATATTTTGCGTAGTCCAGCAAATCTTGACATAGTTCTCTAATACTTCCAAATTCGCAGTTCAAGTGATACAACTTGAACTCTTCATATACACGTCCTTGCTTTGGAATACGAGAAAGCTTCATGGTCAAGTAATGGCGGAAGAAAGCATCCATTACAGATCCTTGCGTTTCATAAATAAACAGTTGTTCCATAGGCCGCCAGAGATGCTCATATACATAGGTTTGCTCTGATGGCTCTAATCCCATCAAAACATAGTTGCGAATCAAATCAGATTCTGAAAGTTCCTTACCGGTAGAGTTCAAGCTTTCAAAAATTGCCTGTGCATCGTCTACAGTACGGTCTAACGTGATATTAACAATCTGTAATTTTCCAATTGACTCGTATACCTCTGCGGGCCGAATTTCTTTATCGGCCAGCTTGTTAGCGAAAAAGTTGTAATTTTCAATCAGCCTTGATCGAGTACCTTCTGCAATTGGCTTTTCCTCAACAAGGCTTATAAGAATGTCCCGATCTGTTTCGGTTAACAATAACTTATACCGTTCATCACCATTTTCGTACTCATTTTTTAGAAGCATATTATCTATACGACGGGCATTAATTGTTGTGTCACCAGGCTGCTTTATTGCATAATCGCGGAAAGCCCGGAGAAGAAGAGTTAAGGTAGTCATTCGCTGCTGCC